>CAYGMR010000005.1:0-5307 GCA_964350725.1 uncultured Ardenticatenaceae bacterium
TTTATGTGGATGAACTCAGCGCCGCCTTTACCCGATCCGCAACAGCTAATTGGTTTGAGCCGACCTACCACTGCGGCCACAACACACATGCCTGGTATACCTGGTCGACGCTGGATCCAAACCAATCGACCAATTGGGGTGAGTGGCGGCCGCAGATTCCTTTAAACGGCCGTTACCAAATAGAAATGTTTGTGCCCTATTGCAACACCGGCGCGGCCGAGACGATTGGCGCCCATTACACGATCCAACATGCCGACGGCGTGAGTGATGTGGTCATCGATCAGGATGCAGATGTGGGCCTATGGATTTCATTGGGTGAATATGATCTCAATGCGGGCACACAGACGGTTGTACGTTTGACTGATTTGACCACGGTTGACGAAGGTTTTGGCGTTTGGTTTGATGCCATGCGATTACTGCCTGTCGAAATATTCCCATCGGCGACAAATACAATTCCGGCTGATGGAACCTGGTTAAACCAAAAAGATGTTTTGTTTGCATGGACGCTTGAAGAGCCAGAACAGGTGGCTTCGACGACATTGCAGGTTGCGACGGATGCGACGTTTAGTGATTTGATTGTGGCGGAGTCGTGGGATACGGCCGTTTACAGCAGTACCCAAAACATAGCAACCGATCAAACTGATCTTCATTGGCGTATCCAACTCACTGATGACCAGCAAAATCTATTTTTCTCACCAGCGACACGTTTTAGTCTGGATAGCACACCCCCAGAATCGGCCGTTAGCAAGCTCTATTATTTGCCCCATTTAGAAGCCTACAGCGTCATTTGGACCGGGGATGATGCGCTCAATCCAGTCACCAGCTATAATATTGATTATCGCACCGTGGTCAGCGAAACCGTATCAGCGTGGATTCCCTGGCAGGTAAACACACCTGCCACAAATGCACTTTTTACCCCGCCCGACCCTGCCCTAATTTACCAGTTCCGTAGTCAGGCCGTTGATGCTCTGGGCAATATTGAACCGCCACATGAAACAGAAGATATTTCTAGCGATCAGGCAATTTCTTTATCACATGCTATAATGTTACCAGTAAGCAAACATTAAGGGGTCTTCAGGATTCCAAGGAATTGACGGCTGTTATTGCGTAATTCGTAGTGCGTGTACAGAGAACATTACGTAATGCGCACTACGAACTACGTCAAAACCTTACGAAATCTAAAAGAGCCGTATTTAGAGGGTCGTATGACACAAGTAGAAAATGTTGACATCTTAATCGTGGGGTCTGGCCCTTCAGGCACCTCCACTGCATTGCACCTGGTTAAAAAAGACCCATCTTGGGCGCAGCGCATCGTGGTCGTAGACAAAGCCGTCCATCCGCGTGAAAAACTATGTGGTGGCGGCGTCACCCACATGGGGCAAAATATCCTTGCCCGTTTAGGTCTGAATTTTGAACCTAACAACTTTGCTGTAAACGAAGTCCGTTTGGTTTACCAAGATAAAAGTTATTCGTTTTTTGGTAATCCTGTGTTTCGTATTGTCCGCCGTGATGAATTTGACCATTGGCTGGTCCAAACAGCCGAAAAACTAGGTGTACAAGTGCGGCAAGGCGAGGCTGTTACCAGCATTACACCGCACGATGATTATGTGGAAGTTGTCACCGAAAAAGTGACATTCCATGCCAAGGTGCTTGTGGGGGCAGATGGTTCACGCAGTTTTGTACGCCGTAAACTCAAATGGGATGATGATTCACGCGTGGCGCGTCTGGTCGAGGTGTTAACCCCCGAAGACCCGCGCAATCAGGCAGAATTTCGTGATGGCGTCGCCATTTTTGACTTCACTTACATGGCTGATGACCTACAAGGTTATTATTGGGACTTTCCTAGCTTTGTGGATGGCAAACCCTATATGAACCGTGGGCTTTTTGACAGCCGCGCACGCACGGAACGCCCCAAGGCGGATTTGAAAGGCACGCTGCGTGAAGCAATGGCAGAACGTGATCGCAATTTGGATGATTATAAACTCAAAGGGCATCCAATTCGCTGGTGGAGTAAAGACGGCCGTTTCGCCATTCCGCGTGTGATTTTAGTCGGTGATGCGGCGGGTGCTGATCCACTCATGGGCGAAGGTATCTCTTTCGCGCTGGGGTATGGCAATGTTGCTGCTGAGGAGATTGCAGAGGCATTTGCGCAACAAGACTTTAGTTTTGCAACTTATCGCGATCGTTTACTGGCTGATCCATTGTTCAAACAACTTGACATGCGTACACGCATGGCTATTTTTACCTATCGCTTTAAATCGCCGCGTGTCGCACGTTTTTTCTGGAGATTTGCGCCGCACATTGTAGGTCGTACACGCTGGGCTAATCCAGACTATGTTCCTACAGAAGCCCCACAATTCCAATTGACTGATTTGGTGCAATCGACTTAGATTGGTTTCAGAGGACTACAGCGAATTGAGGAAGGAACGAATAAAGGTTAAGAGCAAAATTCGTTTCTTCCTAAACTTGTGTTGAGCGTGTCGAAGTAATTGTTGTAGTCCTTTCCTTACTTTTTCCTTTCTTTCGACCGTGGCAGCCCATATAAATACCAATATTCCGCTTCAGGATAGGCTGGTTGCCAGCCATCGGGCCAGACAAACTCGCCAGGCACCCAAAGGCGCCGGAATTGGGTATCGGCCACTGTGACCTGGCGTTGTGTACCAGGCGTTAGTTTGTAAGGGGCCAAAGAAAGCTCATCAATGAGGGTTGCGATCATGACACGCGCTTCAACGGCCGTTCCATAATGCCCTTTGGTGACAACCGTACCACGCTCTAAATCGTTTAGATAAGCACCCCATTGGCGCAAACGCGCTTCGATTTCATGCTGACTTTTTTGTTCAAAGCGTACGATGCGATTGATGAGTGCCTGGTTGAACTGGAATACGGCCGTATCGATCTCGTTTTGTTTGTCAGCCGCTAATAAACCTTTCAAAATCAACAAACGATGTTGACGCATCAGATAACCACCTAAAGTCAGGCGTGGCATTCGTGGGCTAGATAACGGCCAAAACAGAATATCACTATCTAAATAGCTCGCCATCTCAGCCGCCATAGCCGTTAAAATAGGTACATCTTGAACTAACTTTTCATCATCAGACATTATAGGTAAACCTCCATTTAGTAAGTTAGCAATGAACAAGAAAAGCATCAAAGATTACACAGATTCTCTTTTTCAATCTGCGGAATCTGTGTAATCTTTGATCACCTTTTGCCTTTGGCTTGTCCTGGTTAGAATGAGTGCTAATAATAACACAGCCTGAACCTTCTATAAAAGAGGTTTGTCCACATCTGGCAGGGGGTTATAATTCTTCACCATGCATCAAAACAAAGTAGCATCTAATCCGCAAAAATATTTACTATTGATTTTATTGGCTTTCAGTTTGCTGGGCTTGATGGCGTGTAATGAAGAGCCTGCCGCTGTGCCTATCACCCCACAAGAGACACCACAAGCAACGCTGGCCGCAGTGGAAAATACACCAACCCCATTACCCCCAACGGCAACGCCGCTGCCGCCCACACCAACGCCGCAAATTGCGGTTTTGGTGAATGGACAACCAATTATTTTGGATGATCTGAATCGTGAATTGGCACGTTATGGGCAAGCCCACGCAAATGTCGATGAGAACGCCAATTTAGACGATGCTCGTGAAGTTGTTACAAACGCATTGATCGAGCAAGAACTCATACAACAAGCTGCCAATGCTCAGGGTTTGGCAGTGTCGCCAGCTGAAGTAGACGCTAAGATCGCCGAATTGCGCGAGAAGTCACCGGATTTTGATGGTTGGTTGGCTGAAAATTTATGGGATGAAGCTGAGTTTAGAACGGCCCTAGCGAAAGAAATGTTAACGGCCGTTCTCATCGAAACCATCACCGCCGACATCCCCAACGCGGTTGAACAAGTTCATGCGCGTTACATCCAAGTTGACGATGCCGTGCAGGCACAAAGCTTGTTGGATCGCATTAATGCAGGTGAAGATTTTGCAGCTTTGGCGACCCGTTTTTCACGCGACCAAATTACTTCGCCACAAGGCGGTGATTTGGGTTATTTTGCGCGTGGTAGTTTGTTGGTGCCAGAATTGGAAACGGCCGTTTTTGCCCTGCAGCCTGACGAAACCAGCGAAGTCATCAGCGTGACGGATCCTGAAAGCGGAACGGCCGTCCATTACCTCATCCAACTCATCGAACGTGATCCCAGCCGTCCGCTCACCGCTGAAATGCGCCACCAA
This sequence comes from uncultured Ardenticatenaceae bacterium, assembly GCA_964350725.1. Taxonomy (GTDB): domain Bacteria; phylum Chloroflexota; class Anaerolineae; order Promineifilales; family Promineifilaceae; genus JAACFF01. Next base: position 4,227 of record CAYGMR010000005.1, read on the forward strand.
CTGCTGCAAGAAAGGTTTGAGACCTGGCTGGCAGAGCAATGGGATAACGCAATTATCACGGTGTTGAGCTCGTGAAATTGCAGTTGGCAAACAGCTTCTATTACAACAAACTAGCGATAAGCATAGCGAGAATGACGTAGGCAATTACAGCTATGATTGATATAACCGCAACGACTATGTATTGTACGGCCGTATTCATTTGTGAACGAAAAACGCGGATGCTGATGCTGGCAGCAATCAACCCAAATATGGCACCTATTGCACCTCCCATAAAAACCAATAGAATGGGCAAACTCGACCATACCCACTGATACCATTTTAGCGGTTCGATTACTTTTATGACTTGATCCTCATTGGTGACTATTTGTGGCACCGGATCAAAAAAGACATTCTTCAATTTTAGGGTTATTTCACTGCCATCATCGCGCGGCAACACATATTGGCCACGTTTCTCTCCCCTTTGCGCCGGTTCCCCATTCAGCAGCAGTTTGGGTCCGGAGAAAAAACCGGCTGTCTCAAGAATTATTTGGTCGTCTGTAAAACCTTCTACAGGTACAGAGTATTGCATAGTTGTTTCCTTTTACATCAATTTGGTTCGTATTATACGATATTATTTGTGAGGTTCAATTGGAAAACGGCCGTTTAGCCCTTGAAGCCAGGCTGGCGCAACAAGGGCTAACGCAATTGTTACAGAGTTGCTGCCCTAAACGGTCTTTAAATATTGATGGACAAAGGAAACGGCCGTTGACCCTTGTCCTACTGCCGACGCGACCCGGCGCATAGCGCCTTGCCTGACATCACCAACCGCGAAAATCCCAGGCACATTGGTCTCCAACAAAAAAGGATCGCGTTTCAGATGCCAATTTTTCGCACGACGACCATTGCGTACTAGATCATTGCCCGTCAAAATGAACCCAGATCGGTTACGTTCTACAACATCACCCACGAAATCTGTATAGGGTTTGGCGCCAATAAAAATAAAGAGGGCAGCTGCAGACACTGTTTCGGTTACGGCCGTATCATTGTTTTGGATGACCAATGCCTCTAATCGTTCTTCCCCGAGTAGTTCAACGACACTTGA
>CAYGMR010000005.1:5317-9727 GCA_964350725.1 uncultured Ardenticatenaceae bacterium
ACGGACTTCAATATTTTCAGTGTTATTGATTTGGTCAACAAGATATTGCGACATACCTTTTTGCAACGAACTGCCGCGTACAAGCATCGTCACTTTGCTGGCATAACGCGAGAAAAACATAGCTCCCTGTCCTGCCGAGTTTGCGCCCCCTACCACAAATATATGTTTGCCTTTGTAATAGGCAGCCTCCGTCATGGCCGCCCCATAATACACACCAGCGCCGGTGAGGTTTTCAATGCCAGGTATATCAAGAATCCGTAATTCTGCACCTGTGGCGATGATCAATGCTTTGCAGCTCAATTCTGTGCCATCCGCCAAAGTCACATAACGATAAGGATCCGCCACACGGATGTTTGTAACCGCTTGGGCAGTCAAGATTTCGGCACCCAAGCGAGTAGCCTGAGCCGTGGCACGACGGGCTAAATCAGCCCCGCTCACACCTTTTGGGAAGCCTAAATAATTTTCAATGTGCGAACTTGTACCGGCTTGGCCACCTGTTGTTTCCTTGTCAATGAGCAGCGTGTGTAACCCTTCAGAAGCCCCATAAACAGCCGCCGCTAATCCTGCTGGACCTGCCCCCACAATAATGAGATCATAAAATGGTTGTTTCGCCTGTGTATGTAAGCCAGCTTTTGCAGCCAGTGTGGTGATATCAGGGTCAATTAATGTGCTGCCATCAGGGAAAAAAACAACTGGCAAACGATGTTGCCCGGCGTTTACACTGTCTACCAGAGTCTTTGCTTCACTATTTTCCTCGATGTCTAACCACTGGTATGGAATTTGGCTGCGTGCCAAAAAGTCTTTGACCGTATGCGAACTGGCTGACCAAAGTGTGCCGGCTACACGGATGCCGTCGAAGGGCATTTCGGCCGTTGCCCACCAATCATCTAGCAGATCGTCCAGAATAGGATACAGATTTTGTTCTGGCGGATCCCAAGGTTTCATCAGGTAATGATCTAGTCCGATATCGTTGATGGCAACAATGGCCGCTTTCGTATCTGCATAGGCAGTTAGCAACACTTTGCATGCTTCGGGATAAAATTTCATCGCTTCGGCCAGAAATTCGGTCCCCTCCATTCTGGGCATGCGTTGGTCAACCAGGAAAAGCGCGATTTGCGCATTGCGTTGTTTTAGCTTCTGAACCGTGTCCAATGCAATCGCACCAGATGTAGTCTTTATGATGCGGTATGTTGTGCGATAATAGCGTCTTAAGTCGCGCTCAATCGCATTACTCACTTGGATTTCGTCATCAACAGTTAGAATTATGGGTTGTGCCATTAATTTCACCTCTAAATCTTTGTTTTTTATTTGCTGTGTTTATTCACCTTGGGAATATTCCTGTGTGATAGGGAGCTTTATAGTGAAACAGGTTTTGCCTGGATTTGATAAGACGGTAATTGTCCCCTTATGTTTTTGAACAATAATGTTGTAACTTATATTCAGCCCCAAGCCGGTTCCTTTTCCTAATGGTTTGGTAGTAAAGAAGGGATCAAAGATTTTTGACTGGATAGTATGCGGGATTCCGGGACCATTGTCTTCAATTTCGACGACGACCCAATTGGTTTGGCTGTATGTTCGCAGAGTAAGGTTTCCTTGACCTTCCATGGCGTCAATCGCATTGTCTATGAGGTTTGTCCAAACTTGATTAAGTTCACTGCCAAACGCATCGATTTGAGGTAGGTCAGCAGCATATTCCCGCTTAACCTGAATCCCGGCTTTCAGCTTGCTGCGCAACATGATAAGCGTATCATTCAACCCATCATGAATATCAATACATTGCATGGGAGCTTGATCGAGGTAAGTGTATGATTTTAATGCTTTGACAATTTCGATTATGCGCCCTGTACCCTGCCCTATTTCCGCTAATATATTGTGCGTTTCATGAATATGACTCAACAGCTTAACAATCCACGGAAATTCTGTGTTGGAAAATTGCTCAGCGAGAGTGGCCATCTCCTGGTGACTGTACCCAATGTTGACCAATAGGGGCGCGTACTCCCAGGCATCATCAATGCCCCTATCTTCCAACCAAATTTCAAATTCGTATTCCTGATCGCTGCGTGTTAATGGATCGAGATCCAGTGGTTCTTTGACGCGCTGCTGGGTGAGCTGATCTTGCATTTCTATTGCCTCTAATTGGGCTGTAGATAGGTTTAAATACGCTACTTGAAACATCGTTTGACGTAGTTTTATCATGATGTCTTGTAAATGGGCTGTACCACGCTGCGACGCTGCCGCCGGATTGTTAAGTTCATGAGCTACACCGGCACTGAGTTTGCCTAACGTCGCTAATTTTTCGTTTTGTCGTAATACAATTTCTTGTTGCAGGTTCGCACTGAGTAGTTTGTTGGCTTTGTCTTGTTCTTTGATGGCAGTGGTTACATAATAGCTCGAAAAGACAAACACAGTTATAGAGGCAAAAGTCATATTCATGAGGAAGAAAAACAAGGTTGTGTTCGGGGCTAATTCTTTTTGCCCATGGGCAGCAAAATATTCATTGAAAATCACTGTAATTGCCAAAATCATGAGATAAAGCAGGAACCAGAAAACCGCTTGTCTTGTCGAAAAAAACATTAAAGCACAAATTGGTCCGAGAAACGCCCATATTAAGACGACCCCAGACGCAAATACGCCGCCGATGCTCCATTGTATAAAGGCGGGGATGAACATGATGCAAATGATTTGAGCATAAACGGCGTAATGGTGATTTTTGCTGATGTGGGAGACGAGAATTGCCGTTCCGACAATAATCACAAAAAGAGCTGGTAGGATAGTAAGCAAACCCCATCCAAAAACAACATAGTACATAGCGGTCCAAACGGTGCCCGCAAGACAGCATGAACCTGCGACCAAAAATGCAGCGAATTTCTCTGTTCTGATTTCGTTTGTATCCTGAGGATCATATGCAAAAAATGTTTGTAGGTTCATAGTGAAGCTCTGTTATTGGGTATATACTGAATGTACGATTTATTGTGTTTTCGTGATACCAAAATATAGAAGCGCGTACAGTGTGGCTAAATTATTTGCGGTTTTAACAGACTAGCGACAAGCAAAGCTAAAACATAGATTGCTACCGTAGTCAGTGAAATGAGTGCAAAGAGAATGTACTGTACGGCCGTACCCATGTTTTGTGCATAAATTTGCTATAGGTAAAATGGAAGAGACTCTATTGTTGGTTTAACCAGGTGATCAAATTCGTTTGACCAATAAAAGCTCAACAAAATCTAGCGCTTGAAATTGAAGTGATTCAGAAAGTACAAATACGCGCTTATGAATTTTATCTGTCACAGTGATATCTTGATTCTCTCCTTAAAAGATGAATATAGCATACATGATAATCTTGTTCTGTATGAGTTGCAAATAAATTTACGGCAAGGTGCAGTTTACCATACTTGCTATTCTTCTTCCTCGGATTTTTCTGGCTCTTGCATCACTTCTTCAGCTACGGGCAGATCAGGGAGTTCTTGAATCATCGGGCGGCGTTTGCGGTGCGTACGCGCTGGGATTAAGTCGCGCATCAATTCCATCTTGCCAAAACAAAGCAGGCGATCACCAGGTTCTAGCAGCCGGTGTGCGTATGGGTTAGGGATAACAGTTGTGCCGCGATAGAGAGTCAGTACATTGATATCCTTTTCCCGTAAGCCAGATTCGCTGATCGACTTGCCGATATATTTTGAGCCGACTGGAATGTGAATTTCAGTAACACCATACCCCCGACTCACTGTCAAGCGTTGGCGTAGGTCAATTTCAGGAAAATCGACTTGGGCAGCAATATAGTCGATGATGGCACCCGCGATATCAAGTTGGGTACAGCCTTCAATCCCTTCTAAACCCGGCGACGAATTCACTTCGACAACTTGCGGGCCATCTTTGCCTTCGAGCAAGTCGACACCGGCGATGCGCAGTCCCATAATTTGCGCCGCACGTACGGCCGTTTCCACATACACATCATCCAACTCGACACGCTCGGTAAGACCGCCGCGATGCACATTGCTGCGGAACTCTTGTCCCTGCGCAACCCGGCGCATAGCACCCACCACACGGTCACCGACAACAAAGGCACGAATATCACGCCCTTTACTTTCAGCGACAAACTTTTGGATCAAAATATTTTGTTTTTGGCTTTGCAGCAGTTCGATGATCGCTTCGGCTGATTTCACGGTTTCTGCCAGCAGGACACCGATACCTTGCGTACCTTCTAACAGTTTAATGATGACCGGCGCACCACCAACACGTTCAATGGCCGGTAAGACATCCTTTTTATCACGCACGAAGGTTGTTTTTGGAATGCCGATTTGATGCCGACTGAGGATTTGCAAACTACGCAGTTTGTCGCGTGAATTGGCGATGCCTGCGGCTGAATTCGCACAAAAAACATCCATCTGTTCAAATTGACGCACAACGGCCGTT
>CAYGMR010000005.1:9737-33360 GCA_964350725.1 uncultured Ardenticatenaceae bacterium
CAAAATAAGAGATCGATGCACCAATCCGAGGCAAGACGGCATCATAATGTGAGAGTTGTTTTTGAGCAAAGTAAATATCTGGCACACCTTCTTCGAGATCAATGGCGAACTTGAGTGTGTTCAAGACAATAACTTTGTGGCCACGTTGCAACGCTGCTTCGCGCAGTCGCCGCGTACTGTAACAGCCTGGGCTGCATGATAGAATCCCTAATTTCATACTTACTCCTTATGATATCGATTCAGCAGCAATCGGCTTCTGTTTCGGTTAATAATTGGTTGTTGTGATTTTGAATGCCTGTTTTGTGTTTTGGGTCGACTACTTTTTCGTGAATTACCTAATCTTTGTCAGACGCAGGCTTTTTAGTTCGTTTAGGATTGCCTCCGTAAAAAGAGCGGCCTGTATCAACCAGAAAGCGCCGCCGAATTGCTTCGCGGCCAAGCAGCATGCGAAAGCCCATTTTGGTGCGGCGCGCCAGCGTCAACTCGACTGGCCAGATCGTGCCCAGCAATTCTACGTTGGCAATGATAACTGGTCGAATCACAGCCTTTCCACTTGAACTGCGTACCGATCGGTATTCGAGAACCTGTACTTCTATGGGTGCTGTCTTATTTCTGCGGCGTTGAATCGGTTGAATTTGAAAGCGCACCCAGTCCAGACCATCGCGCTCGAATGCTTCAAGGCCAAAGGCGTGTAACGAAGATGAGCGTGCCCCGGTATCTACTTTGGCTTTGATTGCCTTGACCCCAAAATCGGGCAGTCCGACCCATTCACGCCAGCCGATAACCGGTAAGTTCTTTTTTTTTCGTTTTGTCATGCACTTATTCTGATTCTGCTGCGAATTGATTGGCCCAATCGTTGCCGATAATCACCAACACCTCAAAATCGCCTGCCGGTTTGTTGGCACGGTCGCCATCTGAAAAGTTGAGTGGGGGAATGCCCATTTCGTGAATCAGAAATTGAATGGTTTGCGGGTTGGCACCGAAGTCAATGATTTGGGAGGTGCTGTAGGTGGCAGCATCGGCATTGCCAACTTCGGTCACATTGACGCCACGATCCAGTAAATATTCTTGTGTTTCACCAGCTAAGCCAAATACGGCCGTTCCGTTATAAACAGCTACCTTCGCATTTTCGTCTTCCATAGAGCCCGCTAACTCACGGATATCGGGTGTTGGTAGTGGCGCTTCGGCAAATAACTCATTGCGCAGTTCACGAATTTCGTCGCGCCGTGGCACTAAAACCTGGCGACCGTCTGGCGTTGTCTCGGTATACACATAATCATAATCTAAAACGGCCGTACGGATATTTTCACGCGGCATTTCCTGGATTAGCAGTGCTAATTGCACTGCATCCTCGAGAGCGAGATTGGTATGTAAATTTTCTTGAAAAGTACGCCATAATTCGGGCGCTTGCACCAAAAGTTGTGGGAATTGGTTGAACTGCGTGATCTCATCTTTGACAGCCAATATAACGGCTTGCTGCCGTCCAGCACGATCCACATCGCCGCCAAATGTTGCGCGTGTGCGCGCATATTTCAATGCCATTTCGCCGTCAAGATGCTGCTGACCTGCTTCAATTGAGAAGGGATCATAACCATAACAATTGTCAGGATAATCGGAGTCAATGATGGCTTCGGGTATGTCCATGTCAATGCCGCCAAGCAGATCGACGCCGTCAATGAAGCCTTGAAAATCAATGGTGATGTAATGATCTACGGGAATTCCTAAGAAGTTTTCGACGGTTTCGCGGGCTAATGCTTGCCCCCCACCGGGATATTCATAAATTTGACCGAAATAAAAAGCTTGGTTGATACGATCAACCTCAAAGCCAGGAATGTCAACCCATAAATCACGCGGCAGTGAGAGCAAAACGGCCGTTTCGGCCACAGGATCAACTGAAGCCACCATCACACTGTCTGTATGTGTGGGGCCTTCTTCATCACAGCGCCGGTCAATGCCCAATAAGAGAAAAGTAACACGTTCTTCACCCGACCAGGGTTCGATTTCATCAACAGCGAGGGTGGGCAGCGGTTCGAGGGTGGCAACGGGGGTACCATCTATGGTAACGGCCGTTGCTACAAATTCGGGATTAACGGCCGTGTCGTCCGTAAATGTTTCTTGTGGTTGTATGCCAGCATTTGCCGCGACAGTATCACGTACCGTGCGAAACAACCACACGGAACTCACGGCTACTCCAATGACAATGAAAATACCAATTACAATAAAAAGCCACAATGGTAAACGCACACGCGCTGGTGGACGTCTTTCTGGTGGTTCAGATGCCATACAAAAATCCCATAACGTTTAGAATGTAATAATTTCCTGATCTTACCACAGCTTACGCTGTTACGGCCCTCTTTCCTAAGTACAGACATACATGCAATGATGGATCGCTCGCGGCCGTGTCTCCTGACCGTGCCGCAATTTCATCCCGCAGAACATTATTGAATGCACTTAGGGTGTTTGCATATTCGGTGTATTTTTATCTTTCGCCACGAAATTCACCAGTTACACGAATTTGAGCGGTTTTAATGCGTAAAATTTGTGTAATTCGTGGCAGAAAATTGAAGTATGCAAATATCCTGCTGTCTTTACTTGACCACTGGTTTAATCATCTGTTTTACTTAGTCCCCGCTCTGGATGTTTGCCTTGGATGCCAGTAAAGATGGATTTGATCTGATCCATATCAGCTTCCATATCATCTGATGGCTCAACCGTTGGCCCGATGCCCATGACTTTACGGCCGTAATCAAACCGCACAGCCACAATTGGCACTTTTGCTTTCTGGGCAATATGATAAAAGCCTGTTTTCCATTCCCGCGCGAGTGAACGTGACCCGGCAGGCATAATGGCGATAACGAACTTGTCACGATTATTAAATACATCAACAGTTTGTTGAACAAGTCCGCCGCGTTCGCGAGAGCGGTTAACGGGGACACCCCCCAACCATGTCATGAGGCCTTTAATTGGCCAACGAAACAAAGAATGTTTTGCCATCCATGATATTTTGACGCTGAGTGCATATTGGGTTGCTATCGTCAAAATCCAATCCCAATTAGATGTATGTGGTGCCCCCACTAAAACAAATTTGGATTGGTTGGGAATATCAGCTTCAACGCGCCAACCAAACAGGGATAACATAGAGAGTGCAATAAATTGTGAGATGCGATTTCCGCGTCTGGGAATCGCATCGCCGAGTATGGGTTTGTCCATTTATATTTCCTTAGGTGCCAGGTCGTTGATTATGACACCCGACTATTGCTAGGCAATGTGTGTAATTTACCCCATTGTATATGTTTTCACAAAACGCTACCTTGACAAGTCTAACAGCTTATTTATAATGGAGAGCAATTAACAAACAAAAAATCAAACAAAACGATGACTGGGACGAGTAATTGTCGTGATTGTGTTAGAGAGTGAACGGCCGTAGGCTGCAAGCCGTCACCGCAAAACCGACAACCAAAACCACCCAGGAGTGGCTTCCTGAAAGGAAAGGCAAACTTTATTGTTTGCCTTAGGAGCAGACCATGTGTCTGCTCCGCTAAATAAGTAAGCCCGGCAGGCTCCGTTAACGGCCGTTTTGAGGGTTACGTAAACATCTCTGCGAAGAGAACGTGCGTAACTGAAGTTAGGTGGAACCGCGTGCGCCATCGCCCTAACAAGGGTGATGGCGCATTTTTTTATTTATACATCTAGCAAGTAGGTTGTCGGAAGAATTAAAAAATAGTACGTGGATAAACGCAGATTTTTATTTTTCTGCGAAAATCCGCCTAATCCGCGAAAATCTGCGTCCAATTGACAAAGTATTCTGATAAACCCTTAGATAAACAAATTACTGGAGACAACATGTCCGAAAACGACAACATACCTTATATCGAATCCGACCTATACCGCATACGTCACTCAGCCGCCCATGTCATGGCCGAAGCCGTACTCACCTATTATCCCGATGCCCAATTGGCCATTGGCCCGCCCATCGAAGATGGCTTCTACTATGATTTCGATCTAGGCCAAAAAGAAGATGGCAAACCGGTCACCTTTTCGCCCGAAGATTTGGAGGCTATTGAGCAAACCATGAAACAGTTGCTCAAAAAGAATGCCGCCTTCGAACATTCAACCATGTCTATCGACGAGGCAAAATCATTCTTCCAAGGTCAACCCTACAAAGAAGAACTCATAGACGAATTAGCTGCTGGCAAAGTGGACGAAATGGGCAACCCGCTCAGCGAACCGACGAATGAAGTCAGCATCTACAAACAACGCGACTTTGTTGATCTCTGCCGTGGCCCGCATGTCAAATATACAAAGCAGGTCAAAGCCAATGCCGTCAAGCTGCTGCGTACCAGCGGCGCATATTGGCGCGGCGACGAAAACCGCCAACAGTTGCAGCGCATCTACGGCACTGCCTGGCATAACAAAGTCGAACTGGACGCATACTTGAAACGACTCGAAGAAGCTAAAGCGCGTGATCATCGCCGCCTGGGTAAAGAGTTGGGTTTGTTCCATATCTCGTCACTCGTTGGTGCTGGTTTACCGCTCTGGCTGCCCAAAGGGGCGATTTTGCGCGAAGAGTTAGAGAAATTCTTGCGTCAAGCACAGCTCGACCGCGGTTATCTGCCCGTGATTACGCCGCATATTGGCAAACTCGACCTGTATATCACCAGCGGCCATTACCCTTATTACAAAGACAGCCAATATACGCCCATTGATGTGGACGACGAAAAATTCATGCTCAAACCAATGAACTGTCCGCATCACATCGAAATCTATAAATGCGAACCGCACAGCTATCGTGATTTGCCCTTGCGCCTGGCCGAGTTCGGCACCGTCTACCGTTATGAACAAAGCGGCGAATTGAACGGTCTTACGCGTGTGCGTGGTTTCACAGTCGATGATTCGCATCTGTTCGTGACGCCTGACCAGCTTGAAGAAGAGTTCATTGGCGTGGTTGATTTGATCCAAGTTGTGTTTGAAACCATGGGGTTCCATGATTTCCGTGCACGCCTGGGCACGAATGATCCTAACAGTGATAAATATGCTGGGTCGCCCGAAATTTGGCAAAAAGGCATCGCGGCCATCAAAAAAGCGGCCGATAAAGTCGGCATGAACTACACGGTGGAAGAAGGCGAAGCTGCTTTTTATGGGCCTAAGTTGGATTTCATTTTCCGGGATGTGCTCAAGCGTGAATGGCAGCTGGGCACAGTGCAGGTCGATTTCTTGCTGCCGGAACGGTTTGACCTCGAATATACGGGTGAAGATGGTCTCAAACACCGACCGGTGATGATTCATCGTGCGCCGTTTGGTAGTATGGAACGTTTCGTAGGTATTTTGATCGAACATTTCAACGGCGCATTTCCGTTATGGTTGGCGCCAGTGCAAGTGATGATGGTGCCAATTGCCGACCGGCACATCGAATATGCGCAAGCGGTGGCTGCCCAACTGCGTGCTGTTGGACTGCGGGTTGAAGTCGATGGCAGCAGCGAGCGTATGAATAAAAAGATTCGCAGTGCGCAGCTGCAAAAGATTCCTTATATGTTGGTTGTGGGTGACAAAGAAGCTGAAGAAGGTGCGGTGGCTGTGCGTACACGCGACAATGTAAATTCTGGATCGACACCTGTCGCCGATTTCATCACCCATGCCACTACCCTGGTCACTACCAAATCAATGGAGTTATGAGCGGATAATTTGTCTAGCAATAGATTGTAATTTCTAAAGGCCGCTCAAAAGAGCGGTCTTTTTTTATGGTAGGGCGATTTTGCAAAATCGGGCTACATGGAGGTTAGCATGTCAAAATCAGAAAATGTTCCTTATGCGGAGTCAAACCTGTATCGTCTGCGGCATACGGCCGCACACATTTTAGCAACGGCCGTTTTACAACTCTATCCACAAGCCAAACTGGGCATAGGGCCCCCCATCGCCGATGGCTTTTATTATGATTTCGATTTGGGTATTGATGACGAAGGCAAACCGATCACGTTTAAGCCAGATGATTTGCCGCGCCTGGAAGCAACCATGCGCCGCATAATTGGTGGACAACATGCCCTTGTTTATCGTGAAGTTGACCAGGCAGAAGCTGAAAAGCTGTTTGCGAATCAGCCGTACAAGTTGGAGCTGATTGCAGATTTGCTAGCGAATGGAGAAGAATCAGAAATCCTCTCCACCTACCGCCTGGACAACTTCGAAGACCTTTGTCGTGGGCCACATGTCGCCGATACGGGCAAAATTCCGGCTGACAGCTTCAAGCTGATGAGCATTGCGGGGGCCTACTGGCGTGGTGATGAGCAACGGCCGATGCTGCAGCGCATTTATGGTACGGCCTGGCCGAACAAAAAGGCACTTAAACGTCATTTGGCTTTGCGTGAAGAAGCCAAAAAGCGCGATCACCGCAAATTAGGGCGCGAACTCGGAATCTACATCATGGATGAGGAGGTCGGTCCTGGTCTGCCGTTATGGCTGCCGAATGGGAATGTCTTGCGCGAAGAATTGGCGAAATTGGCTTATGAAATAGAAGGCAAGGGGGGCTATCAACGGGTTTCCACGCCGCACATCGCCAAGGAAGCGCTTTATTTGCGCAGCGGTCACCTGCCCTATTACGAAGATGAGATGTATGCGCCCATGGACAAAGGGGGCAGCCGTTATTATCTCAAGCCGATGAACTGCCCCTTCCATCATAAAATTTTCGGCAGCAAACCGCGCAGCTACCGCGACATGCCCATCCGCCTGGCTGAATATGGCATGGTCTACCGGTATGAAGCCAGCGGCCAATTGTTCGGCCTGATGCGTGTGCGTGCGGCTGAACAAAATGATGCGCATATTTATTGTAGTGAAGATCAGTTAGAGGCGGAGTTTACGGCCGTACTTGATCTCTACCGCACCTACTTCGACCTCTTTGGCATCGAGCGTTTCGAAATGCAGTTGAGCAAACATGATAAAGTAGGTCTGGGCAAAAAATATGTAGACGATGAAGCGATGTGGATCAAAATCGAAGGGCAGATACGCGAATTCATGCAAAACAGCGGCATTCCTTTTGTAGAAGCGGAAGGTGAGGCTGCTTTTTATGGCCCCAAAATTGATGTGCAGGTTTGGAGCGCGATTGGGCGTGAATTTTCTTTGGCGACCAATCAAGTTGATTTTGCACAGCCAGCCCAATTTGATTTGACGTTTGTTAATGAGCAAGGGCAAGCTGAGATGCCGTTATGTATTCATCGTGCACCTTTGGGCAGTCACGAACGGTTTATTGGCTTCTTGATTGAACATTATGCAGGCAAATTTCCAGTCTGGCTGGGACCAGAACAGGTACGCATTATTCCCATCACAGACGCACACAACAGCTATGCGAAGCAGATTGAGGAACAACTAGCCGCCGCAAATATTCGTGTGCGGGCTGATTTGGGTGCTGATCGCATGAACAGCAAAATCCGACAGGCACAACAAATGCAGGTGCCGTATATGTTGGTTGTGGGTGACAAGGAGATGGCTGAGGGATCGGTGTCGGTAAGGAGACGTGACGGCCGTCGGCAAAACAACCTCCCCATCCCAGAATTCAGCGCCTATGTCGTCAACCAGATTATCACGCGTTCACCTGAATTGTAGCCGCATCTTGATTCCTATGAAAAAAGCGTTGACAAAGGATCGGGTTAGATGTGTGTTGTATACATCTAATCCGAGCGAGGTGTATTATGGCCGAGAAAATGGTACGGACACAAATCTATTTGTCGCGTGAAACGTATGATCAATTAAAACAACGCGCTGAAGCAGAAGGTATCACGATGGCAACCCAAATTCGGGAAGCTTTGGTGCAATATATTGCTACGCCTGTCATGGCAGAAGAAGACAAAGTTATCCCGGCGGATGACCCTGTTTGGGAGATCATTGGCATGGGTGAATCTGATCTCACTGATGGATCAGTCAACCATGACACCTATATTTATGATTGGGATGTGACGGAAGCGTAGGCATGAAACTTTTTGTCGATACCAGTGATTAGTCTGGATTTTGCTTCTTCTTTAATAAACGTGAAGCGAGAGTGCCATCTTCGCTCTGTTGTGTGGGCGGTTTTGGTGTTGGTGTGCTTAATGACTGCTCCTTGCCATCATCAATCTCTGGCAAAACGAGTTCCACTGGTTCTGCCGTTGGCTGTTTCCCTTGTCCTGCCCGTTCTTTAGCAGCAAATAGTTGTGACATTTGCTGCGGCCGTTCTGATTCCAGTTCACTTGTCGATTGCCAACGGCCGAAAGTGGCTGCCCAGGCACGTCGCCAATCAGCACGGGTGATTACCAAGCGGCGCAAGCCAATATCAATTGGTAACAGCAGCACGGCGGCTAGCAGCAACCAGGGCCAGATTGGCTGTGTGGTTGCTTGGGCGCTTAAATTGTGACTGAATACGGCCGTTGCCGCCGCATCATCCCCCAGCGCTGATAAATCTTGTCCTCCGCTCACTTCTGCAATTGATTGAAGCAATTGTGGATCAGTTTGCAGATCGCGATATTCCGGTGAATATCCCAACACCCAGCCGGTTGTTTGTCCGATTGCATCCGCTTCCGTTTCACCCGCACCTGTAATGCGAATCAAATAGGCTCCTTCTTGTTTGGGCGTGAAGGTCGCTGCATAACGACCCGGGGCAACTTGCGGCAGCGCCACGGCCGTTACTTCCCCATCGGGCGCGATTACATTGGCTTCTAATTGTAGATTGTTGCGGAATTGATCATTGCCATCACCCACGTCAACGGTTAGCTGGGCCTGATTGTTGTTGTAGGTAACGGCCGTTTCTACCGCCCCATTCTGTTCAACCGGCAAAGTCCAGCGCACTGCCTGCGTCCAAAAAGCAGGAAACCCTTCCCAGCGCACCCAATCTGTTGCCCAACGGCCAGTTGCGTCTGACGTCCAGGCAACGGCACGCCCCAAGCCATATTGCCAGGCCGCCAACAGCGGATCGCCTTGATGCGTGCTTAAGATCACCTGAGCGGTATCTTTGGGACTGGTGCCGACGTAGCCATACAGCGGCGGTACTGCCTGAATGCCGCTCAGGATAGGGCTGGGGGTGCCTGGTTCAGGAAAGAAACGCTCCTCAATCAGATAGCTGCGCTGGATGGCTGTCGTTTCTTGGGTGAAGATTTGGGGTAAATTGGCAGCTTGATCAGTGAAATGGAAACGGCCGTTGCCCAAGGCAGCCATCTGTTCCAACCATGCCGCATCCGGTCCGCCGCCAATGCTCACCGTCGAAATTGTCACGCCTTCGGCGGCTAAAGCTTCGATCAGTTCAGGGACACCCTCTTTTTGTTCAGAATCAGACCCATCAGCCAACAAAATGATATGTTTCACGGGGTTTGGGCTTTGTGCCAAAGCTGCGGCCGCCGCTTCCAGCCCCGTGCGCACATAAATGCCACCGCCACCAGCACCTATTTGCCGGATTTGGTCAATGGCTGCTTCTTTATCGGCGGCGGATAAAGGGCCAATTGGATTGTTCGGTGCAGTGTCCACGGGGATGACGGTGATCTCGTCGTTATCGTTCAGCAACTGCACGACTCGTGCTGCACCTTCATTTGCCAGTTGAATTTTGGTCACGCCCCCCTCTGTCTGTCCCATGCTGCCGGAACGATCGATCACCAGCGCCATGCTCACAGATGGAAAGCGTTCCTGATCAGTGATTTGCATATTGACTGGCAGCGTGGCTTCTAATGGGGTTTGGAAATAGCCGCCCATGCCATAACTTTCTGGCCCACCGACAACGACCAGACCACCGCCTAAATCACGCACGTAACTTTGCAAAGCCTCCATTTTGCGCGGTGAAAGCGCACTGCCATTGACATTCACCAATACAACAGCCGCGTAATTGCTCAAGGCAGGCAGGTCAGCAGGCAATGTGCCGGGTGTTACACGCTCAATTTCTAGGTTGGTGGCAGTAAGTGCTAGTTGTAATTGGGCGGCTTCATCTGGTAAGGGCGTGCCATTTTCATCAATGCCAATCTCGGGTGCAACCAGCAACAGGCGTGGTGCGCCGGTTATTTCTGTAAAGGCGGCCAACTCGTTGTTTTGGAAGTAGGTATCTTCGACTGGTGCGAGTTGAACCTGGTATCTGGCAAATTCGGGTTCGGCAGCACGCAAGCGGATATCATAATTGTTGATGCCTGGGCGCAGTTCTACACTTTCTTGATGGATGACATTGCCGGCTGATAAGACGCGCAGTTCTGCGGGCGTAGTCGTTGAGCTTTCGGCCGTAACGGTCAGCCGAAAAATTTCACCTTCGCCCACTTGTGTTGGGGCTATGACATCTAACAGGGTGACTTCAGATTCTATGGCTGGTCGTTGCAGAAACACGTAATCAAGCGGTACCCCGTTGGCGGCGGCTAGTTGCGCGGCACTACGGGTATCGCCACTGGTGACAGCACCATCACTTAAAACAACCAGACGTCGCCCACTGCCGGATGGGAACAAGGCCAGACCCAAACGAATGGCACTGGCCAAATCAGTTTGCAATGCCTGCGGTACGGAGGTAATGGGGGCGAGTTCGGCCAGGCTGCTCATGGGGCGTTCAACTAAGGCGTCAGCGCCAAAAACGACGACTGCGGCTTGATCATTACTCCCCATGCGAGCAACGGCCGTTGCTACAAAACCTTCTGCTTGTGCAAACTGTTCTGCAGTAATTGAATCAGACCCATCAACCAGAAAGACAACCGCCAATTCATCGACGGCACGCACAGCTTGTGTGCCCGCTAGCGCAAGAATAATCAACAGCACGATCAATATGCGCAGCAGTAAACTGCTCCACTCGCGCCAGTTGCGCTGCCTGAATGTGGTCTGATACGGCCGTGCCACCCAAACTAAAAAGGGAAGCAGCAAAAGCAAAACCAGCAAAATGGGAGTCGTGAAAGTCATGATGTGGATGTTATGCCTGCGGCCTTACTCCGTTCTACTGGTTCCCACTCGCATAAACCGGCAAACGAATTGAAACGGTTGTACTTGTGCCATAGATGCTTTCTATTTGTAAACGGCCGTCGTGGGCCGAAATGATGAAATAAGCCAGGGTTAAACCAAATGGAATACGAAAACGGCCGCTTTGTTGATGAAAGGCTAATGGGGCGGCGGCGGTAAAGTTGTTGCGTAATGCGTCTAACTTTTCTGGCGGCATGCCTACTCCGCTGTCGCTAATTATCAACATGAGCGTATGACCCGTCACATTTGCTTTAATACCAATCGTACCTCCGATCCGATTGAATTTGACTGCATTGTGCAAAACATAGCCAATTGCAGCTTGCAGTTGGTCACTGTCCCCCCAAACGAGGGGCAAATCAGACGGAATATCCCACGTCGTTGTGATGCGCCGTGCATCAGCCGCCGATTCAAACTGATACATGGCAGAGCGTACGACATCGACGAGTTCAACTGGCGCAAAATGATAATCTGTATGTGCCTCAACTTGTCCAGCCACACGAATGAGCTGCTCGATTTCACCGCGCAATAAGTCGATTTGAGGGGTGATTTGGGAAGGGTCTGGCAGCGTGTCGAGTTGTGGATAAATGGTTAAAAACGGCCGTTTTAATTCTGGCGACAACAAACCAACCAGGCGTTCTTGTAAAGCAGCTAAGGCTTGATAATGTCGTATTTGGCGTGTCAAAACATTTGTCTGTGCGTACAACGCATTATTTTGACGTTGTATGGTGACAAAATCCTGTGTTTGTGCCAGTATGGGGGCGAATTGATTGGATAACCAGCGCAGTAAGCTGATATCTTGGCGCGAAAATGGCTGCCCTGCATATTTGGGGCCCAGCGCCACGACACCAACTAAGGTATGGGCTGTGTGTAGTGGCATGTAAAGAATGCGTTGCCAATTATTTAATAACTCTTCTTCTTCCAGGGGTAAGGCTGACCCCAGAGCCATTGTCGCCAAATCCGTGCGCAATAGAGGTTCGTTTTGATGTAACAACCAAGTTGAAAAAGGGCTGTCAGCTGTAAAAAGGCCCTCTTCGGGTAAATCGATGCCTAACGCTGCCAATGGACGCAAAATCAAATGGCCTGCTACGCCATCTTCAACTGTAAACAACCAGCTTTCATTGATAGATAGATTAGTGTGCAGCGCTGTTAAAAACAGATGGCCTAACTGTTTCAATTCGGGAACGTAATCGATCTCCAATTTTTTGGGTAATTGATCAACACCGCGCACACGCTGCATCAAACTGGTACCGCCGAGCACAACGGCCGTTACTAACAATGCCAACATACCCGCCCCCAATGTTAGCACGAGTAAAGAGGGTGCTGGTTGTTGCGTGGCAAACCGCAGTGTCACCCACAAAATTATAAAAACCAGGATGATGCCTACCAGGCGTACAGACCCCTGCCGTAAGGCAATCCACAGGTCAGGCAGCAAGCGTCGCGCAAGAGTTAAGGTTCCTGTATAAGCAGCGATGATCGCAATTAAGACGCCCACCTCTTGCCAGATGGGTTGCAGAGGAATTTGAATTGCAGCAAATCCTGCGCCTAGACCAAATAACAAAATGGTTAACAACCAATAACTGGTTAAATTGCGAAAAAGGGAATGGTCTAGATTGCTGCGCGCTTGTTGGGTTAACAACCAGGCCGCTACCAAAGGCAACAGCCAGGCGACCACCCAAGTGATTGCCCATAGTTGGTAATGGGTCACGACTTGACCCGCTACGTTTAAGTTAGGCAGCTGGTACCACCAGATGGCTGGGTCAAGTATTACCGCAGCAATGCCAAACAACAGGCCCGGTAAGCTGACCCATAAACCTGTGCGTCGTGGTACATTAAAAAGGCGCAGCGTGGTTAACAGCACGCCAAATGTAGTCACAAACAATGCCACATGTCCAACACCACCCCAACTTAGCCCTATCAATTGATTTAGTGCCTGACCACTGTAATAGCGCAACAAACTACTGGCCCACACTGCCGCCGCCAAAAGGGTACATATCCAACGTACATGTGGAAACGGCCGTTTTCTACCTACCCCAAAGCTATAAACAGCCATAGCAATGAGGCTGAGAGGTAGCAATAAAACGAGCAAAAATTGCAGTGTGAGTGTGATCATGCTCCTACTATACTCAGTAATGGTCAACAAATAAAGTTTATTTAAGCCCTGTCAGGTTTTTGCTACGAGTGAACCGAGCGTAAATTGGTCGAAAAACCTGATAGGTTTCTAATGGAAATGGGGTAAAGAGGGGATATAAGTTTTATCCCAAATTTTTATTTGGGATAAATTTGGGATATTGGGAAAAATTTGGGATAGGTAGGGATAAACTTGGGATAGCTCTCGCCAGTTATCATTGACTACAGCGAATTAGGGAAAAAGCGAATTTTTATTACTGGTTTCAAATTCGTTCCTTCCTCAATTAGTTGTAGTCTTGCTAAGAAACCGAGCCTACTACTTCAAAATATAATGCGTCCCTTTTTTGGAGCCAATTTTGAGTAACAAACTTTTGTCAACCAGATCAACCAAATCAAGGCGCAATGTTTCGGTGGAGACATCTGGGCATAGCTGACGGTATTCGCGATTGGTAATGCTGCCATTCTCGCGCACATAGGTCAGGGCGCGTGCCTGCCGCTCATTCATGTTGCGCGTCCATTTGGGGGGCGACGGCCGTTCCTGTTTGTTCGAGAGTGTCACCGTAAACAAATGCGGGCTGGCCTTAAACAAGGGCGGTTTATGCCCCGATTGCACCATCTCTTCAATCATCTGGTCGATACCTAAACCCAATTCTTCGATATAACCCCATTGATACAGACCGCTCACAATGCGCGGATTACGCGAAAAATGTTCCTCGACTAGATTATCAACCGTCATATAGCCGGGTAAGCCACCGGGACTGATGATTTCGAGACGATTGGCATACATGCGAATCTCAATACGCCGTCCCTTAATGCGATAGTCACGATGGGCCACTGCATTGACCAATGCCTCACGCACGGCAAAGCGCGGATACTCGGTGATTTCTTCACGTTCGAGCGTGTTGACTGTGGCACCAACACGCATCTCTTCAAAGAGTACATTCCAGGCACGTTCAACAATGCGTGCGAGTGGGCCTGTGATTTCATCGCGACGGCCGTAGCCGATGCCGCCCTCTTCGCCGCGTGGTTCATTGCCAGGAAAACGCACAAATACCACACTGCTTTGCGGGAAAAACATTTGCGGCCGTTTGCCAAAAAGTAAAATACCAGCGGTTGTGGGGTTGCCAGCACGGTCAGTCGCGCCAATTTCAAATAAGAGCTCTGTGGTAGCCGTTATTTTGGCTGCACCCCGTTTCTGTCGTCTGTCCAAATATTCGTTGATGATTTCCTGGTCTAGATCATCCGTATGTGCACCAGGGACTAATTCGGTTTCAAATTCAGCGCTGTTTTTACTGTTAGCGAGGTCGAGGATTTCATCACCGGCAACGGGCCGATTGCGTGTACCGCTGCGAATGAGCACGCGCCCATCGTATAAGCTGTGCAGCTCCAAACTGCGGGCCACATTGATACCGATCAATACGCCTTTAGGCCCTTCAACACGCTGCCAACGACTGGGCACAGGCGGGCGACATAAACTGGCAGCTTCGCGCAATGCAGATTCGGCTTCTTCTTCCCAAATGTTTTCAGTGGAACGGCCGTTGTCGTCCAAACCCAGCACGATCAAGCCACCATCCCCATTGGCAAAAGCAACCAGACACGCTGCCAAATTTTCTACATCGGCATCAGCTAAAAAGGCGAGTCGTTGTCCTGGTTTTTTCTTGCCAATCATGAAACAAGTATAGCAGATGTATGACCAAAGTCCGAATACCCCCCACAAATAGGGTGCGAGGTGAAATCAATGTTAGACAACAATGGAAGCATAATAATGCCCTGTATAATGTGCGTGTGCGTACGCATACTTTCTTTTAAACATAGAGTAGGGAAATGGTGCGCCATTTCCCTACATATGGCCTTCACCCCATGGAATCTGAAGAGCCAATATGGATAGGACAAGCACAGATAAAATTTGTTTTATTCATAATCATGGAGAGATAACATGAAGTCAATAAGTATAACCAATGTGTTTATGGTTCTGTTGTTGATGTTAACGGCCGTTGCCTTAATCGCTTGCAATGGCAATGCGCTGTCCGTGGGGACAATGGCTCCAGATGAAACATTGAATGCCATATCTTCCGCAACGGCCGTTCATACCGAAGTGCCCGCAGAAGGTGTCACGCCCGCGCCAAGTTTGTCCCAATCCATGTCAGAAGAAGACTCCATTGTAGAGAGCCCATCACGCGAGTCTGCCATGCCGCCGATACTAACCCTAGTCGATTACCCGCCTAGCGATACACCCTATCACATCGAAGATGGTGATTTGTGGTTGGTGCATACGCCAGAAGGGCAGCTTTTTTCCTTTGCGCCTATCGCGCCTACCTATGCCGAGCATATTGATGTGGACGAATGCCGTTATACTTGGAGCACGCCGCAGCATCGTTTTATCGATCCCTGTTCCGGCGATGAATGGGAATTGAATGGCGCACTCAATCTAGAACATTCTACAGAAATGTGGAGTAACCGCGACCTCGATCAATATGGCCTCTCCATACAAGACGGTAAAATTTTTGTGCAACGAACCAATATTGCCGCAGGGCTGCCCATTGATCAGCCGCCGCTGGCGCAGGACAGCCAATATGGGGTGACGGTCACGGCCGTTTCCACCAATTTCACACCCCAAACCACCATCGTAGACACGCTGGTGCAAGTTGATCCTATCTGGCAAATGAATCCAGTCGCCTTCCCACCACAGCAAGCCTTATCTTATCCTGATTTGCTTTTTGATGATCAAGGGGGCAGCATTGCCGGTGCGGGTCGTGAGGGCGGCACGGCCGTTTATGATCCAAGCAGTGGTGGTTTGCAGCAAATGATGTCTAATCGCTGGGAAGCCATGTCACCAGATACCGCTGTCGTAACAGCCACTTTGACCATTGATCTGAGCAATTTAGACCGTGCTGTAACCCTGCCGCTGGCGTGGGATGCACACGAACCGGGTGATACGTGGGACGTTGATTTGCCGCTGGAGATTGGTTATGCGGACGTCCGCGTGCGTCAAATTGAATGGCTGGCGACAGCGGCCAATGGCCTTGCGCGCCTGCGCCTCACTGTCAGCGACGACAGCCCCGACGATTTACGCCTCAACTGTCTGGATTTGGATACGGCCGTTCCCGCAACGCCCGCCTGTGCTGCCTTTGATAGTGCACAGGCTTACACCATCCTCACACAGCCCGGTGAGCCAATCATGCTGCATCTGCGGACTGGGGTGGAGTTGCTACGGCCGTTTCAATTGGTTTTGGCGACAGCGTTAGCTGATTGATGATGTTGACATGCATTTTGGGCTAACTGATCCATTGAACGCCGGTTGTGCCAATGACAGACCACCCGGATTCCGTTTGTTCGAGGATATAAGTTTGGCCACCCGCTGCTAAGTTAGCGACATAGATGCTGCTGGAAACCTGCACCGTACCATTGGCTTGCGTGTGAATGTTACCAAGGGTGATAATGATGCCATCTCCCTCAACGCGACCATCGTCGGCATTGATGGGTACCTCGTCACGGCTGTTTACCCACACCCATTGCGCAGGCAAATCAGCTAGCCCATCTACAATGGCTTGTTGGGTCGCTTCATCGATGGCTGCAGAAGACATCTGCTCACTATCAGGATCGCCAATACGATCATCTGTCTGGCTGACCACATAGACCAAAGAGGGCTGCAATGTGCCGCCAAAGGTGTCGTCTTTGGTGTAAACTTGTTTGATGACGGCCGTATACACCGCAGCTTTATCAATAGGAGGTTGTTCGGAAACGGCCGTGCAAGCTGTCAGGACAAATAGGAGCAAAATAAAGCTTATTAATTTTCGCATTTGGGGATGCTACCTTTTGCGGTGTAAGGCTGGTGCTGTAAGCGCCAGCAGCATTACGCTAAGGCCGAGAGCACCCCATTGCCAAATAGCCGGGTAGCGCAGCAGTGGATACAGTAAAAGCCCAATAGCGATGCCCAAAATTATCATGGCCACCATATAGCCATAGGTACGTAAAGTAGGCCGTTGCTTTTCACTTATTCTTTTTTCTATCATTGCAAATCCTCTATTTATGCCGCTACAAATCTAAATGTGCGTGTAAAATCTCACCACGAAAGTGGATATCTGCGACATAGTATCATAAAAATAGGGCTGCCTAATAATCCTTAATGTTAGGTAAACCACAAAAAGAACTTTGATAAAAACTCGCCATAGTTTTGTGGTTTCCTCAGGGAAAACGGGATAATCATCGTTTTTTGTTGTAAAGGACTTTCCTGTTTTCACCTGTTTTCACCTAGAACATGGGGAACGGCCGTATCCATTCTAACGGGAACTTTTAGCAGTGGATCGCCGTCTTAAAGGGAGATCATATTTGAGGAGGATAAAATGAAGCAACTTTTATTACTGTGTCTGATAATTGTATTGGCGGCCTGTGCCCAAACTACCCAAATCGAACCAAACACCCTCGAGCCTATGCCCACAAGCGCATATGAACCGGTAGGCGAGAGCCCACCCTTTGCTATTACACCGATGCCAGATGTGTTCATGCCCCAACTAAAGCAGCGTGATGCTGCATTTATGGAGGCGCTGCTCGTCGGTGAATTGGTAGTGGATGAGGGCTGCTTGCGCGTCGCGAGTGAAAACGAAAGCTATTTGGTCATCTGGCAGGCGGATTATTTCTTGACCGATAATAACGGCCGTTTAGAGATCCTAGATGAGAGCGGCGCAGTGATAGCCCATGGAGAAGAGACGATATATATGGGTGGTGGCGAACAACCGACTGTGGATGACGCCGAACTGCGCCAGCCAGTACCTGAACAATGTGGCGGCCCTTACTGGCGCATGGGTCAGTTTTTGCCAGAGGAATACATTCCTACTGTTGCGTCAAAGCCTGCCTCGCAAAGCCAAACTGACGAATGGCAGACGTATACGGTTCCAGGCTTAAATTTATCATTTGATTATCCAGCCGCTTGGTTTGTTCACGGGACGGACAAAACACTCCAGATTACGCCCAACGCCCAGCCAGCCTGGTCTTCCTTCTTCGATCCTGATCAACCGCACGGTGGGCCGGTATTCGACTTGATGCACAATCTCAGCCGGCTAATGGAGCCGACACCTTTGGCCGCAGCGGAAAATTTGCTGGATAGCTATGAGGCTGAACTGGAGGCGATTGAACCATTTGCGGCACTGCCTGCCCGGCCAGACGTGGTTACAGGTGTCTATCGTTTCACAATTGATGAAGATGATATGGCTTTGTTGGTGGGCGCAATCACCAATCCGAACGCAGAAAGCCCCCAGCGAACCATTGCCATGACCTCTGTTGTCCCACAAGATGAATTGGCAACCCTAAAGCCGATCTTTGAAACGGTTTTAGGTTCCCTTCGTCTGGCTGATGCTCCAGAGGATTAAATGAAACTGTTATTTACCTTGCCGTTTAGACTCATTCTAGCGGCTTGTAGTTCTTCCCCTGCACCGGTTGCTTTTACGCCACCCGCAGTGCCTCCCTCTGTACAGAAGCCATTGTGTCACCACCCACGGCGATGACAGCCAGCCCAACGGCCGTTACCTGCTTTTGCGTGCTGCTTTGAGCGTTTACAACCTACAGCCCAGCCGATTTTGGCGAAATCCGACGTGTAGAACTTGCCAGCGGTCAAGTAGAAATTGTCGATGTATTTGTGAGTACGATTGGTGGCTGGTTTACGCCGTGTTGAACCTACCCAAACAGATGCTTGTAAACACGGATGGGGAAAACGCGGATAAAAAAAGAAAGCAGCTGTGTTTTTCCTATTGGTGTAAACAATATCAATGGATAACACGCACACTTTGCGGTGCAGTCGCGTATCCTTCCCGTTCAGCAGCCATACATACGTTGTTTTAAAGTGAGTGGAGCATACAAATAAATTATAGGGAGTTATTACTATGACACACAAAAGCATACTTACGGTTTCTATTATATGCCTGCTTGCTATTGGTATTCTTGCTTTGTTGGTTTATCAAGCCTCCCCTGGACCCTCCTCGCAGGATATTCTGGGAGTTACATTGGGGCGTCCGGACAACGAGAGTACTGGCATTGCTTTTCTTTCTGGACGCCGTCTGGATTGTGCGCCGGATAATGACCCGCCATATACCTCTATTTGCACGGTAACGATTGATGGTCAACTATTGACTATTCAGGCTTTTCGTAACGGACCTGAACATCCTAATCAGCTTGGCGGAGGATGTGAGGCGACTTATGCTGGCGAGGTGTGGCCTTGCCAGATGGTTTCGCGCCATGTACATGTGCATTGGTTTGCCCATATCAGTGAGCCGCTGGGGTTGAATGGGTCACAAATGGATGTTTTACGTCGCCAATATTTCTTCGAGAATTTGCCGGAAGAGCCGTTCTTGTACAGCATTTTAGCTTTGCCTTTTATTCTCACCATGCTGGTGGTGGCCGGATTCTTTGCCTGGCGTTATCCGCCACAAAAACGCACATGGTTAACGGCCGTTGCTCTGGGCTTATTCACTTTTATTGGCACATTCTTGCTTACCTTTACACTGACTAACAATTTTTGGGATTAGGCTCAAAATTGGGGGTCGCATTATGACTAAATCAAAGTGGACGCTCTTTTTTCTCTTGCTAGCGGCGGCAGCGGCGGTTTTTACACCTTTGTTCAGTTTGGCCTTGCTCGTGTCTGTCATATTTGTGCTCTTAGCCTTTATCTTTGCCATCAGGCGCGATGCACAGCATAAAACGAAACGCTACATAAGGTTTGTTTTGATTTTTACTGCAATATTGTTGGCTGCGGTTCTGTTTGGCTTCCTGCGTTACCAGCCGGCACTGCTGGCTGCGCCCGGTTATACATTAAATAATATCACTGATCCAGGGTGGTTAAACGGCCGTATCAAAACAGTGCAGATTGCCATCGAACAAGTGCCATGCACTTACGCGCTGCTGGGCTGGCAGGAAGATGAACACCTTTATTATCAAGCTGTTTGTGGCGGGGATGGCCAGATGTGGCGCTACGCAGTTTCGACTGACCGATCAGAAAAAGTGGACACGCTGCCGGATGATCTGCATGTGGTTTCCGTACCCGTTTCAACCATTGAGGATAGTCTGCTGGCGAATGTGTACCCACCAGAATTGGCCACCGTATCCAGGCGGACATTCATTACTGGAGAACCGCTGGCTTCAGGGAACGGCCGTTACACCGCTCTGGTCGCACGCCATGTCTACGGCCCACAAGATGTGCTTCTTCTGGCACTGGTTCCTTGATTTTAGCTGCTCTCTCCCAAGTTGAGGGCTTCCACTAGAAAGCACTTTCGGTTAATATAGGGAATACTGGAGATAAATGATGGAAAAACTAACGATATATTTATTTGCGGTGTGATCTGGAGAGCCAACGACCAAGATCCCCTTTTTCATAAAAAACCAGAACGCTGAGATTCCCGAAACCTCGATGCGCCAGAAGATACCCCAACCTTTTACCCTCCCTATGGATATATAAAGTAGAGGGAGTACATATATGACAGAACAAGAAGCCATTGCTGCCTTGCAACAAGGCGACATCAATGGATTGGCGGTGCTGGTTGATCGCTATCAAATTCGGGCGATTCGTGCTGCCTTTTTGATCACACGCGATGAAGCCACGGCCCAGGAAGTGGTGCAAAATGCTTTTCTGCGTGTATTTGAGCGCATTGATCAATTTGATACGCAACGGCCGTTTGCCCCCTGGTTTATGCGCATTGTCACCAATGACGCTATCAAAGCGACCCGGCACAACCGCCGCCATATTTCGTTAAATACGCCGGCTGCAAATGGGAATTCACCTTTGGGCGAACTATTGTCGGCTGCTTTTGCGGAGTTGGATGAACAGGTATCAGATACCATTTTACGCGAAAAAGTGTGGACTGCCCTGGGTCAACTCACCCCCAAACAACGTGCGGCCGTCGTCATGCGCTACTATTTGGATATGAGTGAAGCGGAGATGGCTGGGCGGCTCAACATCGCTGCCGGCACTGTCAAGTGGCATTTGCACCAGGCGCGCCAACGGCTGCACAGTTTGTTGGCCGCCAGATGAACCCCGCCGAATGGTAAACCATCCGGCTAAAAGGTGGAAGCCCTATGGGGCTAAATCGGGTCGGGCGCTTCGGCAGCCTTGTAAAGGCTTACATCTCGCAGCCGGGCGATTTATCGCTCGGCGGATGGTGGCGTGGAGAGAATAACAATGGACGAACAACAATTCAAACAAACCCTACAACATATCGCCGCTGAAGCGGTACCGGAAGAGACGGACATCTGGCCCGCTTTGCAAGCTGAATTACAGCGGCGCAAACGGCCGTTGCCCAAAAGCAGCGGGCTTCTGCTGCGGTTGGCTGGAGGCGGGATAGCCTTGGCAGCGATGGCCTTTCTTTTATTCTGGCTGGTTTCCCTGTCACAAATAAGCAGTGCCCCGGCAGCGGTTACGGCCGTACCAACCAGTCTAAACCAGCCTGTGCCAATCGCAACGGCCGTTCCCGAAATAATACCCGTTTCCCAATCAGATACACAACTTACCCTGCCTGCCCATGCCTTAACAGGCCAGCCTCCTTTCGCGGCCGAATTCGCGCTGCAACCCTCATCTGATTTGGAGCAGGCGCTGGCAGCATGTGTGGAAATCCAATGGGATTTTGGGGATGGCACACAAGCCAACCAACCTTGTCCGCTGCCAGTCGCTGGCAGCGGACTGGCAGCCAGCCACACGTACGAGCAGCCGGGCACCTATTACACTCGCGTACAGATCATGATGGATAACGCCCGCAGCGCCCAATCCAATACACAAACCAGTGTCGTCGCCCTGCCGCAACCTCCTGAACCCAATGCCGCCATACGTTACTGGGGCGTGTGGGGGCTGACTTTGTTAATGGTCATCGCTTTGGCCATTTGGCTGCGCCGCCGTCCACGCCGCCACAAAATCATCGGCTATGCGCTGCTAGGATTGCTGCTGATAACGCTTGTGCCACCTTTTTCTTATGTTCCCGATCCTATGGGTCTGGTTTGGGCGCAGGTAGGCGGTCATCGTTACGATCCACGTCTGCCTTTTGTTAATCGCTTTGTGATCAGCGGCGATCCGACAGCCACACTACGGCCGTATCTGGATGGACTTGTGGGTCAGACCGGCCTCGATCCACTTGATCCCGTGCAGCCGCTGGCTCATTATGCATTTGAAGGGGTGCGCACGGGGCGTTTTGCAACGGCCGTGCGCGTACGCATGACCTACGCTGATGACTCTACGCGGATTTATGATATCCCTGTTTATCAACCGGATACGCTTTTTGGGTTTTACCAATCTGGTTGGTGGTACGATGGTCTGGCACGGCTGCGTGCCGAACACCGTGAACTGGGTGGTATTCCCCTGGCTGCTGGTGATACGGCCGTGCAGCTCGGAACACCGCATTTAATAACCCCCCATACCCAAAACCAGCAGCTTGGTAATGCATACTTTGGCAATTGGTATGCGCCTAGCCGCTCACTTGATGCCCAACTACCGCTCGTGTGGTCACCGGATGGGGACGCCTTTTTGAGCAAAACCAGCGAAAATGGTGAGCGATCTGAGCTGTGGCTGGTTCCTCTGGCAGATGCAGAACCAGATCGTCTGGCTCATGATGTCAGCCAATATGCCTGGACACCGGATGGGGCACACATCGTCTACAGCAGTTCTCATCTTAACCAAGAGGCAGATCGCTTGTTTACCCCCCTATTTAGCGTTGATCGGGATGGTGGCCAGCAGCGCCAACTCCTGCAAATGGAGAATCGAAATTTGCCTACGCTCAGTAATGATGGTGTCTGGTACGAGGCTGAGGGTATGCTGTGGTTTATGCCCTTTAATGGTGATGAGCCACAAAGGATCGTTGATTTGCCCGCATCTGTCATAACTGGACAGGGTAACTGGATGGACCAGCGCACATTTACCCAGCTATCTCCCGACCTACAGCGTGTCGCTTATCCTTGTGATTGGCAGGGAAAAGCAGACCCGTTGCTCGGTCAGCTTTGTTTGCAGGATGTAGACGGCCGTAACTGGGTCAAAATCCCTCTTGATGCCCAACAAATGGCTGTCAGTTGGAGTCCTAATGGATCGCGTCTGGCTGTGGTGCAATGGTCAATAACAACAGATATGCCGGTACAGTTGACCTTGCTGCAACGTGATGGCACGATCGAACACCAAATCAACATAGCCCCCAATGGAGAAGTCGCCCAACCCCAATGGCATCCTGATAGTGAACAGCTCTTTGTACAAACCTTTCCCTTTGGTGGACGGCGTATTCTGCTGGTCGATATTGCTGGGGGTGAAATACTCGATCTGAGTCAACCGCGTTGGGACGCATTGTTTGCCTTGCATCCAACTGGTGAGCAGCTATTGTTGAGCAACGGCCGTGGCGGCTTTTGGCTCAGCGATATAAGGTGATCAAAGATTGCGTAGATCACACAGATTTCTTTTTAAATCTGCCGCTATCTGGGTAATCTTTGATATTTTTCTTGTTCATTGGACAGGGATTTCATTGCTAATGGATTAATCCCCAATTGCCGACATCGCCGCGCCAACAATGCCGGCATGATTGCGCAGTTGTGCCGGCAAGATCTGCGCACGGGT
>CAYGMR010000006.1:0-6871 GCA_964350725.1 uncultured Ardenticatenaceae bacterium
AAGCAGAACTGAGTTCATCTACATAAATATGCGGCGATACCTGACCAATGCGTGCCTCCGCTGCATAACGAATGGAAGGCAGTTCATCATGCGCATGATCGCCAGGGCAAATCGTTTCACCAGCATAATCACGGTGTCCCATCACATGTGGCAAGCCATGATCAACATTGGGCAGTACATCACTGGCACCAAAGAGATCAATATCACGTTGATCCGCTTTCCAGGCAAAAAGGTCCACCGCTGCATTAAACATGGGGTCGGACAAATAAATATAGCGGAAATCACCAAGCAGGGCCAAGCCCATACTCCCCTCATTAGCATCACGCGCATGTATACCGACCACATCATCGCCGCCAAGGTGGCCCTCATAAATCAACCCGTCCATATCGGCCAAGAAATTGTAGCCAATATCACCCCAGCCTAACGTGTCCGTGTGGTATTTCCAAATCGCACGCACGATTGCCGCAGAATCACCATCTTCGCCCGTGCCAGTCACAGTGTGATGTAAGATCAGGTGGGAAACAGGGTAATATTCCAGTTCGCTTGCATCATAATTACATCCATCCTCCACACACCAAACTTCACGGCTTATCACCGGCGGTTTTGGGTATTCATTTTGCACTGCCGCAAGATCAATGCCACGTGTGTCGTCTAGCGCTTGTTGTTGTGCAGTTAATTCTGCGGCAGTTGGTCCGTTTGTGGAATCAATAAAGGTAAGCTGCAATTCCTGTAGATTAGAAGGCACGGTTTTGTCTGTTTGTGTGAGACTGATTTTGTATTGGACGTATTGATGCAGACCTTCCCCCGTTGGTAAAAAGAGCATATCCCCAACAAAATCAGGGCCATCTGCCAACATCCAATCTGGGTTTGTATTAACAGGATACCAATCGCCAAAGCTTTGTGCCGTTTTGCCTGTGCGCAGCATCAATTCGAGTTCACCATCTGGGGGTAGGTCGCTGCGCCACTGCGGGACAACGGCATTAAAGGCGATGGGCGCGGCAATAGCTGCCGAAGTGTAACTGTCGGCCGCATTCAGTTTGAAATCGGCGGCCGTGAATATGAGTTGATCGCTGAGGGTAATGCCTGTACTGAGTCCTGCAGCAACGGCCGTATCCAGTTCAGCATCAACTGGTTGTTGCAAAAGCAGCAACAAAAATAACAACGCCAAAAGCGTCACTGTGGTTTTATACATAAGCTTTGCTACTCCAAAATAATAGGGATGATGAGTACGATGAATTCTCTAAGCTGTCATTTTAGCAGAAGACCAACGCAGACCACAATGCTCAACGTGAAAATATCATATATTTTGGGTAAACGTTTAGACGCTATGTTTAGTAGCCAGCATTCAAATCCATCTGATTGGGTACCGGTTCGCCACGGGCGGCGGCATTGAGGAGGCGTGCCAGATGGGGCATACGGGCGGCTTCGCTGGACTCCGTATCACTGCCACGATGGGGGCTCATGACCACATTATCCAATTCATGAAAAGGGAAATCGGCGGGGGGGGTGTGGCTGCGTGACGCTTTGTCTGGCGGGTAATTATACCAGACATCCAAACCGGCAGAGTGGAGACGCCCGTCACGCAAAGCCGCATACAACGCCGCCTGATCCACAATCAAACCACGCCCAATGTTAACCAATACCGCTTGGGGAGGCAGCAAATTAAATTCGGCCGTACCGATCAAACCTTCAGTCTCTGATGTGAGCGGCAGGCATATGATCAGGGCATTGGCGCGTGGCAGCAAGGCATGTAAAGCTTCTGTCGGATGGATTTCATGCGCCCATTCATCTGATGCGTCTGTGACGTGGCGTTTGATGGCCCATACAGTCATATCCAACGCACGACAAATACGCGCAACCCGTTTGCCGATGTGCCCATACCCCAAAACAAGTGCTGTCTTCCCAGCCAACCCTAATGCTCGCCCGGGCCCTTGATAACGCAGCGACCAATTATTTTGGCGCAAGGCTTGGTCATAAGGCAAAACGGCTTTAGCCGCCGCCAGCAGCAAAGTCACAGCTAATTCAGCATTGGATGCGGCGTGATGGTGCATGTTATGGACATTGATATGGGGGAATTCCAACATCAGCTTTACGGTTTCTTTGGAAATGCCCGTCCACGGAATAATTAACGTATGCAGCTTGGGGCTGGCGTTTAATTGTTCGCGGGTCGGGTCGCCAGTGATGAGAATGTGATAATTCGAGCTTGCGCCCATGTCTTTGCCCACCGTTAATTCGATAGCGGGGTGCAATAAATCGCGTAATTGGGTTATTAATTCTGGCGTATAATTATAAACGAGATGTGCGTGGATTTTCATACTGTACCTGATTCTTTGAGGAGGATTGTTTGTCTGTTTTTATGTCGGTTATACACCAAACTTTCCATTGTGTAGACAGCTAATGCAAACCAAATAATACTAAAGCCGATGAGTCGTGTATAGCTAAAAGCTTCGCCATAAACAAACACGCCCAACATAAATTGTAGGGTTGGCGCGATATATTGCAAGAGGCCCAGATTGGTGAGGGTAATACGACGCGCAGCGGCACCAAACAACAAGAGCGGAATGCCGGTTGCCAAACCTGCGCCAATCAGTAAAAGTGTGGTTTTAGGATCGCCTTGTGCAAATGCTGAACTACCTTGATTTTGCAGCATGAGCAGGTAGGCAAAGGCAGGCAGGAAGAGCACGCCTGTTTCCATCGTCAACCCCTGGCTGGAATCCAACGAACCCGTTTTGCGCAACAGCCCATATGTCGCAAAGGTAAAGGCGAGCGTTAGTGCAATCCACGGAACTGCACCATAGCCATAAGTGAGATAAACCACACCGATAACGGCAATTGCAATCGCGCCCAACTGGCCCCAGCGTAACTTTTCGTGCAAAAAGACAACGCCTAATAACACGCTCACCAATGGATTGATAAAGTAGCCCAGACTGGTTTCAACGATGAAGTTATGGTTCACACTCCAAATATAGACAAACCAGTTGACTGCCAAGATGCAAGCCGTGATGAAATAGGTGATCAGAATGCGGCGGTTTTGCAGCGACGGCCGTAGCCAGCCCCAATCCTTTTTGATCGCCAAAATCAGCAGCACAACCGCCAGCGACCACACCATGCGATTGGCTAAAATCTCAGCCGCTGGCACACTTTGCAGCGCCTTCCAATAGATCGGCAGCAAGCCCCACAACACATATGCACCGATGCCATACAGTATGCCGCGGTTCAAGTAATCGTCTCGCAGTCGGTTAGTCGTTTAGCCATAGCGTCCTTGGTGTTTTACCGGGAATCCAACTGTTAGCGAGATGAACTGCTTCGTTGGCAATCATATAACAAGTGTTTTGAAATTCGGCCGTATAACCGAAGTTTTCGGCAGCCTCAAGAAATTCATCTTCATCTATAATCGTCGCCGTCTCGTGTGGTGGACGCACAACATCCAATTCAAAATCTATGAACTGAATATTATGCCCGTTGCAGACGATCGGGCTGGCGATATGGATATAAATTTCGCGCAATTCGCCATTTGGTCGAAAGATTTCTAACAGATTGTATGGTTTTTGCAGCCAGTAAAACGTGCGTACAACATATTGGCGTTTCCAACCACCACGAATGTCATGAACCTCTCCATTTAGCGGGCTAATGGTACTGAATTTATCCGGCGCAACTGTTTCAACAATTGTTTGCCACCAACGATAACAGGTCCCGTTCGCTTTGAATACTTTTACTAGCAAATGATCATCAACATGCACTGCCGGTGTACACACTTACAAACCCTTCCAGTCCGCCTTGCGCTTGTTGACAAAGGCGTCCATGCCTTCTTTTTGATCTTCTGTGCTGAAGAGCATGTAAAATAATTTGCGTTCGTGATCCAGCCCTGCTTGCAAGGGCATTTCAAAGACGGCGTTGACCGCCTCTTTGGCCAAGCGCAGGGCGACAGGTGCGCGTTCGGCGATTTCGGCAGAAAAAGCCAGGGCGTCTTCAAGATAGGATTCGTTGGGATAGACACGGTTGACCAGACCAAACTGTTGGGCTTCTTGGGCTGAGAGGAAACGGCCGTTTAAGATCATATCCAACGCCACCGCCTTACCGACTGCCAATGTCATGCGTTGGGTGCCACCCGCGCCAGGAATAATGCCCAGGTTGATTTCCGGCTGGCCGAACTTGGCCGACTCGCTAGCCACGACCATGTCGCACGCCATCGCCAATTCACAGCCCCCGCCCAGCGCATAACCAGAAACGGCCGCTACCACCGGTTTACTAATCTTCGCCAGACGATCCCATTGATCAATAAATGGATTGTGGAGCATATCGACCGGTGTCGCATTGGCCATCTCCTTGATATCGGCACCCGCCGCAAATGCTTTGGCGCTGCCCGTCACCAACAGACAGCCAATGTCTGGATCAGCATCATACGCCTCCAAAGCAGCCATCAGCTCCATCATCAACGCCTTATTCAGCGCATTCAACGCCTTTGGCCGATTCAACTGCACGACCCCGACACGCCCTTCTACACGCGTCAAAATATATTCATATGCCATTTTCGCCTCCTAATGTTTTTGAACCACAGAGATCACAGAAATCACAGAGAATAAAAAATGTGGAGACTCTGTGTCCTCTGTGGTAAATCTTTTTTACACCCGCACATCATCTTCACTTTTCGGCCACAAACGCCAAATGATGATCAAAAAAGCCACAATTGCAGCCATATACAAGCTTTGCAACTGGCCTGGATGGATTGGATTTTTGGGTACAATGACCACCCAGGTCGTAAAGCTCTGCAACGATTGTACCCAGGCTGTGCCGATTAAGCTGCCTGTCCGTAATCGAATAATGCCATACATAACGCCCCAAATGATGAAATACATGATACTCATGGGTGTCGTGTAAAAGATTTCTTGAAAAAGCATCGCCGCAGCCAGCCCAAAAACAAATCCACTCACAATCGCAGCCGTGAGCGGTCCGCGCCAATCGGATATGGCATGAAAAAGCAAACCAAATGTCCAGATTTGCAATGCCAACGCCTCAAATAGGAATAAATAGATGTAGGCGCGGGCTGAATTCGCAGGGCCAAACCCTTCAATCTCGACGAAAACAAAACGCAAGATCAAAAAGGCAAACCAGCCCAAAACAGCAAAGCCAATACCTGAAAACAGGGGGCGTCCACCACGCACACCCATCCCAGCAACCCCATACCAAACCATACCCAATATCCAGGCAGTAATGCCAAGCGTAGCCAGGATAACGGCCGTTACGCCCAACCCCGAACTTTCTTCAATAACAAAATAATTGTTGATAAGTTGGCTGATAACAAGCCCAACGAAAACAGGCGTAACAAAAGCGAATAATGCACGTAGGGCGGGTGACATCGAACTTGCAGTCGATGATTGTTTCTGTTTAGTCATGGATTAAATTGTAACACTGATTTTTAGCCGCAACTAGCCACAGCGCCGCCTGTCGGTTACACTATTAGCAGTTCAATCATTTGGAATGTAATTGGTAACTCGGATTGTCAATTCGATTTACAGAGGAGATTAATATGGAAGCGTTCGGAATCAATTGGCTCAACATCATTATCATTATTGCTGTTATCCTTGGGGGTTTGTTTGTATTGCGTTTGCTCTGGAATATGTTTACAGGCTTTTTACGCATTGCCGTTGCTGTTGTGATCCTTGGACTCATTTTTGCATTGATCATCATATTGCTATGAGCGGCGTCCGGCGAGCAACCATCTATAAATTGGCATCAACCGCGCATGAAGCTGAGTTAGATGTGATGAGTGGCATTGTGCGGCAAGATGAAAACGGCCGTTACTGGATTGGAGGCCACGACATTGAAAGCTGGCTGGCAGCTCACGCAGGGGAAGAGGTCGTTTGTGTGCTGGGTTCACCAGATGATGATCGCCCCATCAAAACCCGCACCTGCCGCACTTGTGGCCGTGACTACGAAGACCTCGAATGTCCCTACTGTCGCGCCAACCGCATCCGTTTACGCGGGCATGCGTAAACAGCAGGCCAAACTATTTTTTAAAAGCTGGTTGAACATATGAAGCGAATTTTGCTTGTTTTATTATTTTGTTTTCTTTTATTGGTGCCACTAACGGCAGCCGTGTCAATTGCTGCTGCCCAAGAGTCAAATGTAAATTCATTGGCTGTGTTGGAAGTGACTTTTTGGCCTGATTTCGACCAACCAGAAGTATTGGTTTTGATGACAGGTACATTACCGCCAGCAACCTCGTTACCGGCAACGGTAGCGATCCCGCTGCCCGCCAACGCCAAACTCAACGCTGTGGCACGCGTCACCAATGATGGCATGTTTGATGATATTGAATATACAAACGAGAATGGTTTATTAACAATTACCGTGACTGAACCAAAATTCCTGGTGGAATATTATCAGCCGTATGAAATAGTTGGCGACGACCACAGATTCATCTTCGATTGGGCAGCGTCAGATTTGGCCATCGATCAAATTATCCCCAGAATACAACAACCAGCAGCGGCCACTACTTTGTCAACGAGTCCGCCAGCGATCGATATTAGCCCTGGTCAATTTGGCCTGACCTATCATGAAATCACGAGCCAGCCAATCGCAGCAGGTGAAGATTTTTCGCTGACTTTCCGTTATCCACAAGTCGATCGATTAACTGTCGAGGTTATGGATGAAACGGGGGCGGTAGGTGATACGAATACTTCGGCAGGGCTTAGTGCGGGCGTTCCCCCCTCATCAACCACAGAAAATTCCACCCCAACTTGGATGTGGGTGTTGGGAATTGTAGGACTGGTTTTGGTGGTAGCGGCCGTTACTTGGTATCTTGCCACCCGCAATCAAGCTGCGCACACAAAGAAAAAACCTGCTCGCGCCAAACCCGCAAACTCACAGA
>CAYGMR010000006.1:6881-32413 GCA_964350725.1 uncultured Ardenticatenaceae bacterium
ATGATGAACAGAAAAAAGCTGTCACTAAAAAATTCTGCCACAACTGTGGCCAAGCTGTCACAGCGAGCGACCGTTTTTGTCCGAATTGTGGCACCAAACAAAAGTAGGGATTTGGCATGCCAAATCCCTACAAAAAGGCCGGATTAATGACAATCTGGCCTTCAAGAACGCGTGTTCAGTTTTTGATTCAGTCAATATTTATCGCTCTCACCCGCCAGTCTTTACGGCTACATGTGCCTTCTGCCAGGCATGCCGCCGCTGAATAATCGCCTGACGAATTGGCTTCACACGTGTCAACAAAAGAATCCCTAGAACAGCTGCATAAAATAACGGTTGTGTATATGCTTGTTTGACCAATAGAAGATAATGCAAAACCGCCAGCACACCCGCTAAATAAACCCATCTATGCAAGCGTGTCCACAACTTGCCCATCTTTTTCATTGCGGCGCGTGTCGAAGTAACAGCCAACGGCAGCAATATCAAAAACGCAGCAAAACCAACCAGCGCATAGGGTTTCTCAAAAATGGCTGTATAAATCAAGGCCGGATTCAAACCATAATCAAGTCCGACAAAGATACCCAGATGGATGACAACATACAAAAATGCATACACACCCAAGATGCGACGCAGCGTGAAAAACTGATTCATACCAAACCAGATATTCAACGGTGTCACGGCCAGCGAAAGCAGTAACAAAGTGATCGCAGCTTTACCCGTGCGCAAGGTCATTTCGCGAATCGGATCGACGCCGATGCTGCCGCTGTAAACGTTCCACAGGATCAAGACCAAGGGAATCAATGCACCCACATGCCCAGCGATTCGGATCAATTGTTTGGTTGTATTGTTCTTATGTCGTTTGGTCATGATATGCCATTGAAGTTGTTGTCAGGGAATATTTATTCTGTGTGACTTAGTAATTCTCGGTTAAATCCATGCCTTCGTAAAGGTACGCGACTTCTTTACCATAACCGTTGAATGGCAATGTTGCTGTACGGCCGAGTTGACCGATACGTCGTTCAGTGTTTTGTGACCAGCGTGGATGGGAGACGCCTGGGTTGACATTGGCATAAAAGCCATATTCTTTAGGAGCTGAATCCATCCACAACGACACTGGCATTTCATCCACCAGGTCGATTTTGACGATGGATTTGATGCTCTTGAAACCATATTTCCATGGCACGACCAAGCGAATCGGGGCGCCGTTTTGCATCAACAAATCCTGTCCATACAAACCAGTAGCCAACAGCGTCAGATCATTCATCGCTTCATCCAGGCGCAAGCCTTCAACATAGGGCCAATCAAACCAAGGACTGCGCTGGCCAGGCATATTTTCAGGATCGAGCACGGTCTCGAAGCGCACAAATTTGGCAGCGGCCGTTGGCTCGACGGCTTGCAACAGTTTCGCCAGCGGGAAACCTACCCACGGAATCACCATCGACCATGCTTCGACGCAGCGCAAACGATAGATGCGTTCTTCTTGCTCAAACTTTTGGCGGATGTCATCAATATCATAAACACCAGGATTGCGTACCAAACCACCCACAGCAACTTGCCAAGGGGAGGTGGGGTAATTGGTTGCTAATTTGGCGACGTCTTCTTTGTCGGTGGTGAATTCGTAATAGTTGTTGTAGTTAATAATTTGTTCGAAGCTATTGAGCTCATTGCCGCGTTCGTCGCTGGTTGCGGATACATCGCCGGGTACGGCCGTTACTCCTTCAGTTGATGCTTGTCCCACCGGCGCGTTCAATTCTGCCCCCGGTGCACAAGCCGCCAACAAAGCCGACCCCGTCGCTATCGCTGCGCCGGACATAAACGTGCGTCGTGATAGATACAAGTGCTGTGGTGTAATCTCTGACGGTGGCAATTCTCTGCCTGTGCGTTTTTTAATCAACATTTTCTAGCCCTCTCGCTTGATTCTTCAATCAATTTGTTTATTTTATCGTTCCTGTGCACGCAGGAATCTCCTCATCCGTAAATTATTCTTGCAATTCATTAGCAGCGCTGTTGCCTCTGCGGCGCCAATATATCCTGATATTATGGCAGGCAACTAAATTAAACCTAAACGAATTATTATAAATTGCTTACAGAGTGTTCAATAACCAGAGTTTGATAGGAGCATGGCGATTGCAGATAACGTTTTGAATTCACCAACAAATCAGCCATCCAATCGCTTTGCCCGCATTTGAAACACCATGGTTTGCGGACACGCGGGACAGGCAAGCGATGAATACGCTATTTGCTTTGCCAGTACCATTCGCGTTTGCCTGCCCCCTACCGAACGTTATGGTTAGCCGCTTTCGACAGTGAATGCAATGGTGTGTGGTTCGCCAACATAGTTGCTGTCTTTGACGACGATGAGGCGCAAGAGGTATTCGCCAGGTGCCAATGCTTCGGCGTGTAACATTTCGAGCGTGCCGTTGATGACAGGGGTGTTGTGTGTCTCGCCGAGGGTTAACCATTGTGTGTCGGGACCATTGGGGATACCCAGTTCGAGTTTATAGAATTCGACGACATTGGGATCAAAATCGGCCGTGCCCACAATGGGGAGGATGCCACTCACGCTGTCACCGGCTTTAGGGCTGGTGATGCGATAAAAGGCGACACGATTAGGGTCACCGGCCAATGCCAACAGTTCATTACAGGCTGTGGTCGGTAAAATGGCCAGATTGTTTGCCTGTGCCCATTCATGCGCGGCTTTAAGGCTTTCGGGATTGCGCGGTGGCTCCAAGAAAACTTGTGCTTGCGCTTCCGGCGGCAGCAGCAGGGCATCACTGCCGTCGTTGTAGTGGCAGAAAAGTTGGGCTGGTGGCGCATCTTCATCTGGCTCTGCATCTAAGATTTCTTGCGGCAGTGGGGGTAATGGCACGGCCGTTACGCGTAAAACAGCCGGTTCTAATTCTTCAGTTGTCGTTGTGTCAGGCGCTGCGGGGGTAGGAACGGCCGTATCCAAACCATCTAACATCCATTCAGACCCACTCGGGCTACAATCCGTCGCGCCGGGTGTGACTGAAGCCAACGCACATAATCCTTGTTGACTCATGCCAGCAGGGGGTGAGAATTCGCGCGCGGGCGGTTGGCCGTTAACGATCAATTTATCCAGCAAAGTCGGATCTGTGTAAACCGCTTGCATATAATCTGACCAGAGCGGAGCCGCGCCCGTTAGACCGCTGATGTCGAGCATTTCGCTGTTATCGGTATTGCCCGTCCACACACCCACCGCTAAACCGGGTGTGTAGCCCATCGTCCAATTGTCGCGGAAATCATTGGTCGTGCCGGTTTTGGCTGCGGCAGGGAATGGCAGGGCCAACGGGTTTGTATCTCCCATTGCAGGGACACGTGCCGCATCATCATCCAAAATATCGCTAATCAGGAAGGCAACACGTGGATCAACAGCTTGTTGTGCCGGTTGCTGCGTGTGACTATACAGTTGTTCACCGTTGCGTTTTTCCACACGCAAAATAGAGACTGGCTCCACACGCTGACCTTCGTTGGCGAAAGTGGCGTAGGCAGCGGTTAATTCGAGCGGTGTGACTTCAGCGCCACCCAAAGTGAGCGACAAGCCATATTGGCTGGAATCATTGTTCCAACTGTCGATGCCCATGCCGCGCGCAAAATCCAAGAAGGCGGGAATGCCCACATCTTGCAGAAGCAGCACGGCGGGAATATTGTAACTGTTGGCCAGCGCTTCGCGTAGACGCACCGGACCATGGAAACGGCCGTCATAATTCACCGGCGCATACACATCCCCATCAAACTGCGGATATTCCGTTTCTACATCCCATAAAATATTGGCGGCATGCCACGGCGCTGTTTCTGAATCACGCGGCGAAAGCGCGGCGGCGTAGGTCAACGGTTTGATCGCACTGCCAGGCTGCTGCTGTGTCAAAGCCACATTCACATGACCATCAATCGTCTCATCCTTATAATCAACACTGCCCAACATCGCCAATATTTCTCCAGTGCGTGGCTGCATGGCAACAAGGGCCGCATTGGTAAGATTGTGGCCGGGGCCAACCGCATCGACATGTTGGCGTGCCAACTGTTCGGCTAGACGCTGAAAATCCATGTCCAGCGTGGTGGTCACACGCAAACCGCCATTGGCCACAACTTCTGCACCAAACATTTCTTCCAACTGCTGACGCACATAAACGGAAAAGTGGGGCGCATCCAAACTAACTTCTTGGGCAACAAAGGCCAGGGGTTCCTGGTAAGCAGCTTCGGCCTCGGCCTGAGTCAAAAAGCCTTCGCCGACCATCAAATTTAGCACGAGCCATTGGCGCTCTTTGGCGGCTTCCAGGTTGGAAAGCGGATCAAGTTCGATGGGACTTTGTGGCAGGCCGGCCAACATGGCAGCTTCCGCCAGGGTGAGTTCGGCTGAAGTTTTGCCGAAGTAGGTCTGGGCGGCGGCTTCGATTCCATAAGCGAGGTTGCCGTAATAGATTTCATTAAGATACATCTCCAGGATTTCATCTTTGCTGTAGTTACGATTCATGATCCAGGCGAGGGCGATCTCTTTGACTTTACGGTCGTAGGAAACGGCCGAACGTTCATCATAATCAAAAGCGATATGGCGTACGATCTGTTGGGTGATGGTGCTGCCACCCACGGGACGATCATTGGGATTACGCAAATTGGCGATGAGAGCGGCAGCAAGAGAAGGTGCATCCAGGCCAATGTTTTCGTAAAAAGTATCATCTTCAACAGCGATGGTGGCTTGTTTGAGGTATTCGGGAACTTCAGCAAGCGAGATTTGGGTGCGTTTGCCTTCGCCAAAGATTTCCCAGAGGATACGGCCGTTGCGATCTAAAATCTGTGTGGTTTCAAATGTTTCACGATCACGCGCATTTTCGAGTGCAGTAATACCCCCCTCAATTTCACGCGAAAAATTACTATAAACAAATGTTGTACCAGCTGCGGCTCCTGCAAAAATGAGCAGCAACAGCAAAAACAGGCCGCCAAGGAAAACAGGCCCTAAGCAGCCACCACAACCACAGCCTCTACGCTGTGTGGGCATTTCTGCCGGTACATAAATCGTTTGTTGTTTAGATTGATCGTGCATGTTTACTCCCGTTTGAATGCGGATTGCGGATGGGTTGATCCGTCCAAAATATCGTTTACTCAGCGTATGATCGCCTCTTGTTAAAACGTAAACGCCATCAAAATGTTCCACATATCTATAAAACCATATCCGCTCTTTTCTCAATCCACTGTCGTCCCCCTTAAGTTTAATCGCTATAAAGCATTAATCGCTTGCCGTTTAGGAAACGCTTTCCTAACGTCAGGCCAGTTTAGACCCCAAAGGTTTGGCACACCTGCAGGATCTATCACTACGCCACAAACAAAAAAAGGCACTCATAATTGAGTGCCTCTCGATAATATTTATTTAATTTGAATCCTAGCCACGACGCAGCAAGACCACGCCCACAATCGCTAACAAGGCCAGTATGCCAGCCGCACCGATGACGACCAAACCTAAATTATCGCTCAGGGCATTGCCTGTTGACGCTTCGGCAGGTGCAGCAGAGATAGTCTCCGCATCAGTGGCAGTATCGCCATTGGCAGACGAATCAGCAGCGCCAGCATCAGCAACGGCCGTGCCGTCTTCCGCGCCATAATTCAAGGCAAAACTTACTGGAATCATCACACCATCAGCTACTGCAATCGCCCAACTATCATCAGAACTCACCGAGTAATCGGCCGAGGGATAAATTTGCACCTGATAAGTACCTGTGTCTAGTCCTTCAAAACAGTACAAATCATCAGAGCCATTCGTGATGTAGGTTGAGACAGTATTGCCATCTTTTGCCAATGTAATTGCATTTTCGGCAACCGGTAATTCGTTTTCATCCCTTTTGCCATCATCATTTTGGTCAAGGTAGGCAGCAACACAGATAGAGCCAGAAGTTGCTTTTTGAATCGCCTGCTGAGCATTAGATTGTCCACTTCCTGCATCTACAACCACGGCTGACTCGTTCGTTTCCGTGGTTTCAGATGCGGCTTCATCCGTACTACCACCTTCGGCTGCGCCTTCAGTCGGTTCGCTTTCAGGTGTCGCCTC
The DNA here is from genome assembly GCA_964350725.1 of uncultured Ardenticatenaceae bacterium. Taxonomy (GTDB): domain Bacteria; phylum Chloroflexota; class Anaerolineae; order Promineifilales; family Promineifilaceae; genus JAACFF01. Next base: position 12,940 of record CAYGMR010000006.1, read on the forward strand.
AGCCTCACTATCTGCTTCTGCAGCGGAGGCAGCACCTTCAGGATTCGGAGCCACAATTTGTAGTTCCATACCTGAGCGCAGCATCGCCGGGTTATTATTCAATTCAGGGATCGCGACCAACGCTTCTTCGGGCGTAATACCCATCATCTCAGCATATTGAATCGCCAATGTCCAATAGGAGTCTCCTGATTGAATAATATGGACGACAGAACCATCGGCACGCGGTGTCGCTTTTGGTTCGGGAGCTGGGGCTGGCGCACCGGAGGAGACCTGCCCACCACCACCGCCATCGCCGGCTGCTGGTGCAGGTGCAGAAACACTGTTATCGACGTCATCAAGCGCATACAAACCGACGGTATCAATGAAAAAGCCGTTGTTGGGATGCGGATAATTAGAAGCCATCTCAATCCAAACAGTCATATCTGGTGCAGTCGCGGTGAATTCATGGATGAATGTGGGATAGGCTTGATAGAATGGCGAGATCGTTTCACCGGTCCACCATCCACTGTATGCAATGGCAGATTCATCACGCCAACCGGCACCTACGGGGCTAGTGCCCAAGCGCACACGACCTTGACGGCCGTCTACTGGGGCAACTTTTTGTCCACCCTGATAATCGGCGACGATGTCAATGTAGATTGGGGCCACCAAACGATATCGGCGACCAACTTCTAATCCGCTCACATTTTGTGACATCGCTGCCCAGAGTGGTGCCCACCCTTTGAAAATCTTGACAGTATAGATGCCGTCGCGCCAAAAAACATCTTTTTCATGTTCTGGCGCACCAGCAATATTCCAGACTACTGTTTCTGGACGTGCGGTCTCAGCATAGCCGCCGAATATTTGGCTCTCACCATTCGACCAATGCATGCGCCAACCATTGGGTACTGTAATTTCGGCAATGCCGTCTTGATTGAAGTGGCCTTCTTCAAAGCCAGGATTTTGTAGCAAGTTTGGCCCTTGTGCCTGAGCAGCGTAGGGGACAGTTGCAATTGCGACAAGCGCAAACAACATCCCTACTGCCAGGATGACAGCCAGTCGTTTTAACTTCATGGATTCCTCATCCTCCATTCACCGCAGAACTTTCTCCGATGACAGATTACAAAAAGATAGCGCAATGGAGCATTGCGCTAAAAAAATTGTAACATAGATTGCAATGCGAACCAGTTTCGAGGACTTTTATAAAAGCAACCTTAAAGAGAAATTAGCGCACGGTGACATTAGAGGGACGTTTACGGGTTGTATCTATGCCCCATATCAGTAATCCAACAAACAGAATCAAACCCAATATAGACCATAACACGGGCAAGTTGGCCTGATTACGTAAAACGCTGTTGACCAAATAGGCCCAATTCTGTGGTCGTGCAATCAAAGAATCAAGTTGGCTCAGGTCCAGGTTGTAGTTGTAGGAACGGCCGATATGCAAAAATATATTGCGTACAGACAAGAAAAACAGACCATACACAATTAGGAAAGAGATCATTTGCAGCAAAGCCTGCACTGAGTGATGTCGAAGTGGCCGTTTCGTCCACGCATAAAGCCGATCTAGTGCCATCCCCATTGGCATCACAAGGAGACCAAGGAAGGGCAGCAGATAACGGCCGTCGCCCGTAAAACCATGTGAAGTGTGATGTTTGGCAAACAGCAACAAGTAGATGAGGAAAACGGCCGTTGTCAACAAACAGACTTTCTTGGCTTGCTTGCAGTAGAAATAAGTACCGGGAATGGCTATGATTAGAATGGGGGAGAGAAGTAATAGACCTTGATTATAACAGGTGGGATCACACCAGCCACCGCCTTCGCCAAAATAAAGCAAGGCGCGTAGGCCAGCGAGTAGGGGGTAGCTAAATGTTGTCCCGAAGTTCCCGGCCCATGGATAATTAACGGCAAAAGCATAGGAAAGCGTAAAAGGGCTGCCGAAATTAACCTGATTGTAGAAGGCAAGAAAAGCGGCTGAGATTAAACCGCCAGCAATGGCAAGCCCGATGATGGTCACTGTGTGATGGAGGGTAAACGGCCGTAACACCCATAATAAATAGACCATCACAATCAGCACCAACAACCCATTTGAATATTCAACCAGTACAGAAAAACCGAGCAGCAATCCCAACAAAAGCGCCTGCCACCAGGTTCCACCCTGTTTTTCACCCATACGCACAACCAAATAGAGGCTGGCAGCGACTAAAAAACCCGACAGTGCGTGTGAAAACAGGACTGAACTGTATTTCCACTGCACGGTACCGAGCGCGAAAAAGAGAACGGCCGTTAATGCGCCCGGCTGTGTGATCCCCACAAACCGGCTAAAGGCATACAGTAAAACGGCCGTGGCCGCGCCAGCCAAAACAGGCAAAAGCAGCACAGTGGCAAGATTGGGATTGTCTGCATCGTGTCGAGAGGGTAACAAGGTGGGCGGGGTCGGCAGTAAATCACCCATTTTGTAAAACAGGGTTGTGAGTAAGGCGGTTCCGGGCGGGCGGTCACTGAATAAACGGCCGTCGGGTGTGATGGCGATGTCGTTGCCTTCGGCATAATCATCGAATTGGTTCAATGTGAAGGTTTTATTTTCGATCAGGGTGCGTGCCAGCGCATAATGACTGCCGTCGTTACTGCTGGTGATGCCAGATGTGGTTGCGTAAAACAAAGTGGACAAAGCGAAAAACAGCACAAAGCTGATCACCCAATCGCTGCGCTGCCACTTGTTTGGCATTCTCTGCTCTGCTTTCTCTGCCATAGGCTAGGAATTTACCACAGAGTTCACAGAGATCACAGAGAGGCGTAAGAATTTCATCTGAACCAAGGGTGAGAGAGCTGTCACTTATTGTTGGGAGGTTCTAAAATAGATGCAATGCATACAAAATGGATTTTATTCCTGCTTTTTATTGGGCTTTTAGCCGCCTGTCAACAAGAACCAACACCTACCCCAACAATTTCGGACATCACAACGAGTTCGCCAACGGCAGTATCTGCAACTTTACCGCCTGCAACTTTGTCGCCTGCCACGCCAGCACCAACACCAGCAACCACAGCTGCTTCCGGTCAAATATTTTTGCATTTGGACAGCCATTCTGAAACGGCTACTTCGACACCCACTCAAATTCTAACGGAAACGGCCACTTCGGCAATGCTCAGTACAAGCGTACCGCCCACGCCCAGACCAGCCTATCCGCCTTATGACGGCCCGCCCATCCCGCGCAGCAATATCGGCATCCAAATTCATATCCATCAGGAAGACCAACGCGATATCATCCGCCATTTGCAGGCTCTCGATGTCGGCTGGGTCAAGGAACAAGTATCCTGGAAAGTTTATGAACCTCAACCAGGTCAATATGCAGCCGATCGCTTTGACGAATTAGATCGTCTGGTTGAAGCTGCCAATAACCACGGCATTCAAGTGCTGTTAAGCGTGAGCAAAGCACCTGAATGGAGCCGCACGAGCTCAGTAATGGATGGTCCCCCCAGCGACTACAGCCACTTCCAAAACTTCATGCAAACATTGGCAAGCCGCTATCAAGGGCAAGTTGCCGCTTATGAACTCTGGAATGAACCCAATCTACAACGCGAATGGAACGGTTCTCCCCTCAGTGCCGCCGATTTGACATCATTAATCGCGCAAGGAGCAGCCGGGGCACGAGCGGGCGATCCAGCAGCGATCATCATCAGTGCAGCGCCAGCAACAACTGGCATCAATGATGGTGTTGTCGCCATTGATGATCGCGTCTATCTGCGCCAAATGTTAGATGCAGGCGTGGGGGATATCGTTGATGTGGTCGGCGCACATCCTTACGGCTGGGCCAATCCACCAGACAGCAGCAGCACCGATGCCAGCCAAACGGCACCCAGCCACAATAACCATCCCAGCTTCTTTTTTGCCGATACGCTGCAAGATTACAGCGCGATTTTGGCTGAATATGGTTATGCGGATAAACAAATATGGGTGACAGAATTTGGCTGGGGCAGCTTTGAGACGTTTGACGCGTCACCACCACCTGGTGCCGAATTCATGACGGCCGTTTCTGAGTATCAACAAGCGGAATATATCCAAGCCGCCTACGCACAAACCGTGGAGAATACGCAAATTGGCCCCATGATCCTCTGGAACTTGAATTTTGCGCCCATTTTAGGACCGGAATATAGCGAATCGGGTTACAGTATTTTGCGGACGGATGGATCGAGACGGCCGTCGTATCGTGTGTTGGAAAATTTGCCCAAAATAGCAAACTGAAGAACCTTGCTGACACGGATAAAAAGGAACACGGATTTTTCAATATCCATATCCGCGTTTTCTTCTATCCGTGGCATTAAAATTTAACGCATATGCAAAATTGTTATACAGCTAATAATTCCCGTGCCCATTCGGCATTTGCCTCAGATAGTGGGGGGATGGGCGGTTGGCTGTAATCAATGCGCAGATCGAAGCGGGCACGGCCGTATAGTTCATGCACGATCTGATTCAACTCCACAATTGGCTCGTTGTCATCGGGCTGCAATGGCAAAGCAAAGGCTGGAATAGCCGCACGCAGATTAAAAGCATAGAGCTGTGCCTTGCGGCGGTTTATGCGTCCGCGATTGACGAGAATGCGATAATCACTCGCAGTCTGCGGGGAAACGGGCATAGGCTCACCGGCTCGTAGCAGGTCGATTTCTACATAATTGGTTAATGACATCATTGCTTCATACCGTTTTTCCAGGTAATCGGCACGGCCGGTTTTGCTCATTTTATTCACCGGCGAAAGCAGCTCAATCAGCGTCACTAATTCATGGGTTTGTACCGAGCGAATCTCCAGCTAATAATGATTGAGTTCAACTCCAAGCGGCAGCTCGACTTCCAGCACATTGACATCCTGAACCATCGTCGGCGCGCCCGACACTACAGGGCGCGTCGCCACAGGTGACACAACCGCAATATCGGGTCTTCCCAAAAAAGCATCCCCATCTGGTTTCATAATGTAAGCACGGCTTTCCACACCCACATAATAAGCAGGAGCGACCAGAGGTACAATTGCATCTCGTATGGCGGTAATCAAACTATTATGCACATCAGGCCAAAGCGCATGATGCTCAAGGTAAGGATCCATACCTGGAAATGGTGATTTCATGTGGCTATTATAGCATATTCTTTTTCTAGCTGTTGAGCGAGATTTTGCCAGCTAAAGTGGTTTTGGATGTGTTTTTTTGCTGCCTGGCTGAACTGTTGGCGTAAATCGGGGTTTTGCAGCAGGGTTATGATATCTTGGGCAAGCTCGCTAGTGGCTCCCGACGGCCGTAACAAACCAGTACGGCCGTTGACCACATATTCCGTCACTTGCCCCACTGCTTCGCCCACAACTGGCAAGCTCAGCGCCGCCATATCGGCCAACTTCACCGGACATTTGGTGCGATTGAGCAAGGTATCGTCCATCAAATAGAGACCCACATCGCCACAAGACAACAAAAGCGGCAGTTCATCGAGTTCAACCCAACCGACATCGACAACAGCATCCAACAAATTCTTTTCTACAAATTGAGCCCGTAGAGTAGCTGCATCGTCTTCGTATAGACCTGCACCTATAATTAAGATGGCGAGATCAGGAACGGCCGTATGTACCCCCACCAACACATCCACCAATCTTTGCGCATCAAATTCAAACAAACGACTGTATAACAACAGAGACGGCCGTTGCCCCAAACCCAATTCAACCCGTTTTGCCAAAATATCAGCTGCGCTTGGCGGCTGATCGCTAGCAATAACCGGTCCATTGGGAATATAAGCGATTTGCGCATCGGGAATGCCCTGGCGCAGTGCAATTGCTTGCAGTTCGCGGCTGGCAGTCGTCAATAAATGGCAGTGGGTCATGCCCCATTTTTCTTGCCAGGCGAAAAAATGTTTTTGGACTTTTGAGTAGGGCGCCAGATCATTCCAGCCGCCCCAGCCTTCCCAATCATCTGTGTCCACAACCAAGGGCAACTTATGCCGATGAAATTGCCACAACCACCACGCCACCATGCCGCTGTACGCTTTGGGCTTAAAACAATGCACGATATCCGGCCCCCACGCCAATGTCTCACGCAGCAAACGCCAGGCTATGCCGGGTGTGCCGCCGGACAAAGGAATGTAACGCAGTTCAACACCATCCTCTTGCCAGCGCCGATCGGCTTCATCCGGGGTTTGCCAGGGGGGCATAAATAGACAGAGTTCATGGCCTTGTTGGGTTAACGGCCGTGCCAACCCCAACGCCCGACTCTGCATCGTCTTATTCGGATGCAAACCAAAAGGACCCACCATCGCAATACGCATACACACCCAACTAGCGCAATTCTATCGTTGCGTAACGATTATCCATCTCATCCCACGCTAACATAAAATCCCCCACCGATGTTTCTATAGGATATATTTCTGTAGCAGGGTCAAGCAAATAAACGCTTTGCCCGTGTAAGCCTATAACAACGACAGCATGTTGAGATTGCCGACCTTGCCAATGAGGTAGTTCTCCAGCTTGCACAAAAGAGATAACTGGAACAAGTCTTTGCAACGAAAAAACCATATCACTTAAAGCACCGCTTCCGTAGGTTACAATCAACTGTTGTGAGTTCAACTCCCTAATTTTGAAGGCAGGCACACCCAAAGGTGGACGATACGCCAGTTTTTTTGCCAAATTTTTTTGAGAATCTGATATGCCTAAGTATGCTAGAACCATTTCAATACAGGCTGGCAAACAGTAGCCATCCTCTTTTTGGGCTCTATGAGGAACGGGTAAGTTCTTGTCCGACATGAAGTATGGCTTCTATGGAGGTCAAATCGTTCAAAACTTGCCCACTATGTGCATGCACGTCTATCGTGCCAATGGGTCCCAATGGTTCATTCGACAAAGAAGTAACAAACGCCTTAAATTGCCAAATCGGCTGCGGTGTATCTTGTATAAGACGGCCGTCTTTTGCCATGACCATGTTACCTACATTATCGATCAGCCAACCATTGGCTTTACGACATGCTGTCTTTTCGTCAAGGATCGCTGGTACGACAACAGAAACCTGGCACCCTTCTGGCAAAGGTACAGTTGATTTAAGCTCGATTTTTCCGGCCCTTACCGTGCCGACAAAAGTTGTTGTGTTCATTTTGACATTTTCCTCGATAATGCTCGTAGTCAACGGATATTTCCTTACGATAGCTTACTCTATTTTACAACAGGTGAAAAGTGGGACTTATGTATTGACAGCAGTTATTTCATCATATCTGAATATTAGATCAGGAGCGAGCCTCCCGATCATACTCACTCTGCTGGTGTTTCTTTAGCCGGGCAATCAGTCTGGTAATGATGAATGTGATCACAACAAAGACCGGCAAGGCATACAGCACCGGATCGGTCAAATCAGGATTGAGCAGACGATCGCCGGTGGTGGCAAAGAGGATCGCGCCAGGAATCGAGCCGAACATCGTCGCCAACAAAAAATCTCTGAACGCGATTTTAGATAGTCCCGAGGCGTAGTTGACCAGTTCATATGGTGGCAGCCCCAACAGACGTGCCACAAACACAACCGAAAAGCCGCTCTTTTTGAGCCGCTCATTAAACTGTGCCGCTCTGCCACCCAAATGTGCCGAGATAAAGTCCTGCGCAATCAAGCGCGCTATCAGAAACGCGCCGATGCTGCCTAACAGCAAACCCGTCCACAACGCCAAACTGCCTACAAACGGGCCAAAAAGGATACCTGAAAGCACCATCATAATCATTGTTGGCGGCATAATCGTGATTGTGTTGATAGCCATGAGCAAAATATAGATAATGACTGCCCACGAGCCAAACCCCAGGATGAATGCGCGCATCGTTGCCAAATTCCAATCGGGCAGCCAACCTTGCCACCAGGCCAAGATCAAGATAGACAAACCAAGAAAGATGAGGATGGGGAATATATATTTTCGCATGGTGTCCTTTTTGGATATATCCTATGGAAAAATTCATGAGCGATAACAATAATTATCGCTAAAGCTCAAGAACATTATTGCGAAGCTTTAGCGTCAGCTTTCACGCGCCACCAATTCCACTTCAATTCTGAACGCATCAGCCACCGTCAGCGTATTCGCAAAATCGGGAGGAGCAATGCCGAAATCTGTCAACATGAGGGGCAATACGGCCGTTCCTTGCAAGGTATCCCCTTCGAGTACGGCCGTTACATCAAATGTCACACTGTTGGTCACATCCCGCACTGTCAAATCGCCAACCAGTTGAAAGTTGATCGCTTCGCCCTCATTGATATTTGCTGGCAGCCCTTCTACAGAAGTGGCTGCAAACGTGGCTTGCGGATAGCTGTCAGTTTCAATTGCATTTTCTTGCAACCATCCATCGCGCCGATCTTGATCCGTTTTTAAGCCTGTCATATCGACACTGAAGTGGGCGCTTTCCAGCGGGTCACTCGCTTCCAGATTGAGTTGAATTTCACCGGAGACACCGGGCGTTGTGCCCACCACAACATTATTGCCGGCTTCGATGCCCAGCTTATCGAGCGCCCCAGCAAAGAACTCTTCATCAACGACATAAGAAGCTTGCGATTCTTCTGGCACAACCACAAACGTGCGTACGCCAGCGGGGGCTGCTTCGCTCACAGATTCTCCTGCGGGTTCTGACGGTGTTGTTGGAGGAACGTCTGCACTGAGCGATGTCGAAGTGGCCGTCGCTTCCTCAGCCCCGCCACAAGCAGCCAACACAACAGTTAACAACAAAATAAAACCCAAAAATAAAACTTGTTTCGTTTTCATCAAACACCTTCCTTTTAATAATTTTCCAGATTTACGGGGTTACGACCCCATGAATTTCCTAAACTTTTATAAACGCAAACGGAAAGGAATACGATAATTTTTTCGTTTGTATTCTTTTCTGTCCGTGTTTATATCTTTTTACCACGCATTTGGGGGTAAACATAGTGACTAAGCTCCTTTAGTTTGCCGGTTGCAGCGGCAGACCCTCAGGCATATATGCAGGCAGCTGCTGCCCATCAAGGCCATATGCCTGCAAAAGATTATGCATCAGTAACGAATAAATGCCCTCGTGGCGCATGGTTTGTACATCATCCCCCGTTTCTAAGCCAGGCTCAAAACCGTAGTCGGAAAACGCCTCTACAAAGGCAGCATCTTTGCTGATGATATGAATAGGCGTATCCCAACCATCAGCATAGGTCGCAACCCGTGCCGGTTGATGGTCGCCAATAATCACAAAAATGTCGTCTTCATCGGCTGTGGTTGTGATGAATTCAACGAGCATTGTCAATTCGTAATGGATGGCGGTTAAATAGTGCTGCCGCAGCGCTTCCGGTGAGATGCGCTGATTAGCTGCTGGCATCGCTGGCGGCAAATCGTTGAAACTTTGCCAATCCGACGCTACTTTCGGCAAGGGTGTCCAAGGATAATGCGAATTTTGTGTAATGTAAAAAAACACATGCGGTCTGTCAACATCTTGATTCATATATTCATGTGCAAAATGGAGGGCATACTGATCCGGCGGCGACGGCCCCCACCCATACAAAGGCCCCTCATACTGCATATCAGCAAATTGCAACCACGCATCCACGCCATAAAAATTTTTATAACGCTGCCACTCTATCGGGCTTAAGGCGTCTGAATTAGATGAAAGCCAATAACTACGATACCCTTCTCCGCGCAGAGTGTTAAACAAATGCGGAAACGGCTCTTGCACATAACGGTTGAACAACGCCAGATATTGCGCATGGGAATCAATGCGCACGCCCGCCAACGCACTGGTATAGGCAAGCCAGGAGCCGCCGCCCCAACTCGGCGCGGTGCTGCGCATTGAGGCAAAAGCCCAGTCGTCCTGCTCTAACTGCTCGGTCAATCTGTCTAGCAGCAAACTATATGTGGCTTTATAATCAAGTCGCTTGTATAAAACACTGCCATACGACTCTAAAAATATGATGTAGATGTCAGGTTTATGGTCTAGTTTTGCTTGCGAAAATTGATAGAGGGGAGCTAAATCCTGGCTGTTAAACTGGGCGGCTTGCGCTTTTGCACGCTGTGAAAGCTGGACGTTTTGGGCAACTTTGGCGGCGAAGCTGGTAACGGCCGTTTCTGGCAAGCCAACTTCACCCTTCAAAGCCACCAGCAGCATCAACACCAACACCCCCAGCACAACTAAAGCCGCTTGGGATGTCTTCGATAAACGCGGAATCAAAAAATCAGCAAACAACCAGCGATGCAAACTAAACAAACCCCCGATCAGCAGCCCCAATAACAAAAAAGCACCCACATAGATAAAAGGAGAAAGATACAAACTGCGCAGCACATAACGCGCCCCATCTGCAAAAAGAGATATGTCATTGTAGAAAACAGGGTCTAGCAGGTAGTAAGAACGTACAAATCCCTCATAGACAGCATACACAAGCTGTCCAAGATATAAGAGAAAAATCAGCAGCACAACCCAACCACGGCGTACCAGCGGCACAAACCGCCATAACAATACGACAAACAGCAGCTCAACATTTAGGCGAAATATATCCAGATTCGTGCGCTGCAAAAATAAAGCAGACAGAATATCTTTGCGTTCACGATTAAAAGAGAGCGACCAAGGCCAAAACGAGATGTCAGTTCGGAAAAACCAATAGATGGGCAAGAACAGCAAACTATTGAGCAATAAAAAAATGCCCCAAAAAATAAAGTTCGGATGCCTTGTACTGATGCGTTTAATCATTGTAGTCATATACCCATCGCTAACGTGAGTTTATGACAGTTTGGACTTGTGCCCCATACATTGATCTAAACTATTTACAAAACCCCTGTTTTGGGCGGGTTGACAGTGTACCCAATCAAAAAAGTGGTGGAGAGAGCAACGGCCGTTGCCCTCTCCACCACTTCAATACTCTCTGTGCGCTACGTCGGCAAAGCTCAGACCAGGTCCATGGCGAGCTTTTTTGAAACTAAACAAGGCCAAACGCTTCTTCCAAATCACGAATATCACTATCGCCAATCGGCACGAGTTGACCAAGTACGGCCGTATCAATCAAAGAACGCGCACTAAATTCTGCCACCTCCAGACGATCGAACGCGTTCAAAATATCTGTACCCACCGTCAGCACACAATCATTCTGCACCAACAACACCGGCGCATGTAAAGAAACCATCGCAGCTACCGTTTCTGCCTGCGTGTACAATGTTTTGAACGGAATAAGCGGAATATCGCGCAGCAAAATAAAGCTTTCTGGAATCGTGCGTGAATCAAAATTGCAAGCTGTAATCGCATAGGCTGTGACATTCGGGCATTGCGCTGTCATGACACAATTGACATCTGCTTGCTGCGCATAAATCGCCTGATGCAGCTTGACCGCGCGACTGGGCAGCTTGCCAGCTTCGCGCACACCATTGCGCACCAACACCACATCCTCAATCGCCAGCGTACGCCGATCATATCCAGTCGGTGTAATCAGGAAACTGCTTTCATCCAGCCGCACCGAAACAACACCTTCGGTACTGATCATTAGCTGGCGATCATAAGCGCGTGCGGTGATCTCAACAATTTGTTGACGCAGTTCACGCTCACGACTGCTATGTGTCGTCGGTACAAACTCCGGCAGCGTATTATGCCGGAAGTCAAACAGATTCAACGCTGGTTCTGGCAAAGATTTCACCTCACCAAGCGCGTGCGCTCGAATCAGCGTGCGTGCACAAAAGTCGAGGGTTTCCAAACGGTGGAACGCATCGAGTAAATTTGCACCACCCGCTGCCATGCCATGATTTTCTAAAATGACGATGTTGTACCCCTCGGCAAAAGTGTCAGCGATGTTTTCACCTAACTTTTCACTGCCAGGCAAAGCATAAGGGGCATACCCAACCGGCCCACAGATACGATTGGCCTGTGGGATGATGCGTGTATCTGGTATGCGGCGTACAATGCTGAAAGAAACGAGTGCCGGTGGATGCGCATGGACAATAGCTTGAAAATCAGGACGTAATGAATAAATTTTGCGATGGAACGGATATTCGATTGACGGCGTATGCGGCCCGATAATGGTGCCATCGGCTTGCACACACATGATATCTTTAGGTGTCAATTTGCCTTTATCAATGCCAGAGGGGGTAATCCAGATATCGCCGTTGCTATCTTTGATAGAAAGGTTGCCGCCACTGAGGGTGGTCATGCCGTTGTGGTAAATACGATTCATAATAGCGACCAATTGGTCGCGAGGGTGTAAGAGTTGAAAGTTCATAAGGTTATTTTATCAGCAATTTAGTTTGTCAGCATTTGCGTTAAATGGCTAAGAAATGGTTTATTCAATCCCGGAACCTATTCAGCTAAACGCATCACGACTACGTCAAAGATACTCACTGTCTCACTGGGACAGCTTAATCGTTTCTGTCGCCTCACAATCTGGAGCATCCAAACTATATTCCGAAAATATGCGAAATGGGCTTGTTGTGGAAGACCCGCTTACCATTGTCAATCAATATGCCCATCTATAGTTAACGGTGTGCCAGCACCTGCTTTTCATAAGCGCGAATTTCATCCAGATAGGCTAGGCCCACGGGCACACCCTGCTGTAGACAAAATTGATCCCAGACTGCACCAAATGGCATTCCTTTTAGTTCTTCCAATAGCACCAGACGAGCGGTGAAATCATCAGCTACTTCCAGCGACCGCATTTGTGCCGTTGGCTCCAGCAACGCCATCAGCAAGGCACGTTGCGCATTGCGTGTGCCAATCGTCCAAGCCGCAATGCGGTTGATACTGGCATCAAAGAAGTCCAGGCCGATGTGGACACGCTGCAAATAATCGCCGCGCACAATTTCTTGCATAATGGCTTGCAATTCGTCGGTCAAGGTGACAACATGGTCGCTGTCCCAACGCACGCCGCGGCTGACATGCAGCAGCAGTTCGGGCACATAGAGCAAAGTTGATGTGATCTTATCGGAAATGGCCTCCGTAGGGTGAAAATGACCCGCGTCCAGGCAAAGCAGCGTTTGATTCTCAATGGCGTAACCCATGTAGAATTCATGCGAGCCGACAACATAGCTTTCAGAACCGATACCAAACAACTTGCATTCTACCGCATCCAAATTGTGCGCTGGGTCTAGCGGTTTGGCCAAGACGGTATCAAGCGATTCTTTAAGGCGTTGGCGTGGGGCTAAGCGGTCAATAGGTGTGTCTTTGTAGCCATCGGGTATCCAGATATTGGTTACGGCCGCTGTCCCCAACTCACGTCCAAAATAAGCACCAATCTCCCGACTCGCCATACAATGTTCTATCCAAAAGTTGCGGATACCTTCATCCGCACTAGCAAGCGTAAAGCCGTCATCCGCCAGTGGATGCGAAAAGCAAGAAGGGTTAAAATCGATACCATGCTTGTTTGCTTTGGCCCACGCTACCCAGTCGTTAAAATGTTCAGGACGGATTTCGTTGCGGGCTACGGCCGTTTCTGTTTCCAAATAAATGGCATGCAAATTCAAACGATGATTGCCAGGAATGAGGCTGTACGCTTTATCCAGGTCTTGGCGCAGCTCAGTTCCCGTACGTGCTTTCCCTGGATAGTTGCCGGTAGCCATGATACCACCGCTCAAGCCTCGCTCTGGGTCTTCAAAACCACCGACATCATCTCCTTGCCAGCAATGTAAACTGATAGAAATCTCTTCTAACTTGGCTAACACTTGTTCGGTATCTACACCAAGTCCTGCATAACGTTCTTTAGCCAATGCGTAGGCATTCTGAATGTCTAAATCTGTCGGTTGTTTACTCATTATCTTGCGTCCTTATATATCTCAAATCTAAATGATTTGCATGCATCGTGCATCTGGATGACGGAAATGGGTTCGGAACTGGCGCTCAAGAATTGGCAAGGCCAGTCAGTGCCACCAGCCGTTTACATGAACCACCTATCTATCAGCAAAAAAATATTAGCCGGTATTATACGGCCGATGCCCGATTTTGATTAGCCGTTTTCAAACAAAAAAGTGGAGTGGAGGACAACGGCCGTTGCCCTCCACTCCACTCTATAAATCTCTATGGTTCTCCGAATCACAACTTTTAAGCCCGACCAGACTGCGTCCGGTTGCGGCGCGAAATTGCATCAATAAGTACCGCGAGTAACAATACCAAACCCGTCACCACGAACTTAACGCCAGAACTCAAGCCCAACAGACCCATACCATTTTCCACACTGGCAATCACCAATGCGCCCAAAAAAGCACTCGATACCTTACCAGACCCGCCAAACAAACTTGTGCCACCGATAACGGCCGCTGCAATCGAATTCAACATCAAATTACCACCCCCAGCGGATGTATCAACTGAGCGCAAGCGCGAAGCCAAAATAACACCGCCCATGCCAGCCATCAGGCTCGAAATCATGAAAACCTGGACCTTAATGCGATTAACATTAATACCAGCACGACGGGCCGCCTCAGCACTGCCACCAATCGCATACACATAACGGCCAAACTTTGTGCGTTCAGCCAAAAAGGTGAACCCGATCAGCAGCACCAACAACAGTACCCCTACAAACGGAACGCCACGATCTAAATTAGCAAAATAAACGGCCACACCGGCCGCGATAACTAAAATGCCAATCTGAATCGCAATAATAGCTGGCGGCGTGTTGGAGACACCGCGCGCACGCCGCGTGCGCCAACGATTAAAGCGTGTGAAGGCATAAATTAAAATACCTATAGCAGCAATTAACCAACCTTGCCAAGGTAAAAGAAAATAATTGGCGATGTTGATGACGATTGTGTCCTGGATAATAACGGTTCCACCATTTCCAATCAAGATCAGCACAACCCCATTCCACACCAGAAAACCCGCTAACGTAACCACAAATGAAGGCAGTTGAAAGCGTGTGATTATCAAACCTTGTATGATGCCAATCATCGCCGCCGCTGCCAGCGCCGCGATAATAGCGGCAAACCAGGGCCAACCGTCTGGCGGCCGTAACAATAAAGTCATCAATACGGCCGCAACAGCACTCACATACCCAATCGACAGGTCAATTTCACCCAAAAGCAAGACATAAACCACACCTATCGCTATCGTGGTATAACCAGCCATCTGGACTAACAAATTGACAAAATTTCGCGGAGAAAAGTAATTTTCGTTAAGGGAGTAAAAAATCAACCAAATGATCAACACGCCAATAATAATCGGCAGCGATCCTAAATCCCCACCACGTATGCGCTTCCAATATACCTGGACATATTCAGACAGAGACGGATTGCTCTTTTCAGCAAAGGCAGATTCAACTGGCGCTTTTGTTTCTTGTACGTCGCTCATGCTTTCACC
This sequence comes from uncultured Ardenticatenaceae bacterium, assembly GCA_964350725.1. Lineage (GTDB taxonomy): Bacteria > Chloroflexota > Anaerolineae > Promineifilales > Promineifilaceae > JAACFF01. The sequence continues at coordinate 28,185 of CAYGMR010000006.1, forward strand.
ATCCCCGGTACCACATTCATTTGTCCGGCTGTAATCGCATGTACAACCTCTTGCTGCGTCGTGTTTTTCGCATCCAGCACGCCCACCTTCTCACCCAGTCGCAGCACAGTAATGCGATCAGATACTTCAAAGATATCATGCAAATTATGCGAAATCAGAACAACACCCAAACCTTTATCTGCTAAGCGTTTAACCAAATCCAACACCTGTCGGGTTTGAGCCACGCCGAGGGCCGCCGTGGGTTCATCTAAAATAACCAATTTTGAGTTCCACATCACCGCTTTGGCCACCGCAATAGCCTGGCGTTGACCACCAGACAACGATGCAACCGGCTGACGTACCGAACGCAATGTGCTAACCGACAAGGATTCAAGCGTTTCAATACAAGCCTCTTCCATGCTGGTTTCATCTAGGCGCATGGGGGATTGGATTAGCTCACGCCCTAAATACATATTGGCAACCACATCTAAATTATTCGCCAACGCCAAATCCTGATACACAACTTCGATACCCAGGGCGGCTATATCTCTTGGACTATGGATATTGACAGGCTCGCCATCAAAATATACCTCACCCCCATCAAACGGGTAAATACCAGCAACCCCTTTAATGAGTGTCGATTTTCCCGCGCCATTATCACCGACAAGTGCCATTACCTCGCCGAGACGAACATCAAAATCCACATTCGACAGTGCCTGCACTGCACCAAAGTTTTTCGACACGCCTTTTAATTCAAGTATAGGTACTTCTGACATATTCTCTTCCCGTTTTTCAATTTTTATTTAGATCAGTCGATTTACACAATGCTAAAACACGAACCTCCCAAAAAGGTTCTTAATAAAAATGTGTCAGTCCCCCAAGCGCGCGAGGCCAACTGCCCAAAACCTTGCAGCGCGTTAATAGGAGGGCGAAAGGGTCTATCATAGCCGTTGGATACCATACCACAAGGAAATATCCAATGAAAATAATCATCGGCATAGATTGGTGTGAAAAAAGCATAAGTGATCGTGGCCGGCAAGGCAGCCGTGGAGCCAAAGATGATGACCGCGATGCGCAGTTGTTGATCGACATTTCGCGCTCTGGTGCAGCTTACCCGGCACGGCTTTGAAAGGTTACAAGGCCATGCCGATTTCGCCAAAAGTCGGCTGAATCATGTATCGAATTTATGTTCATACCTTTGTTCAGCATCCAATATATTTATTTTCCAACGTCCGTTTACTCGAGTGAGAAGACGCTGCACGCATCAATTCAAGCACAACCGAGACAAAAAAAGGATCTCCTGAAGCTTGGATACGCTTGAGTGCCGCCAGCGCAGCTTCATTATCACGATCCAGAAGTTCGTCTAATAATTCTGGTATTTCAGCATCGGGGATTGGTTCGGCAGCAGGTGAAGGTCAACGGCCGTTACGCGCTTGTAATTTTACGCAAAAGGATCGGAGAAAAATATGCGTTATCGTACGCAAAATACCAACTTATCGACTACTGAAAGGCACACAGAAAGACAAAAAACAAACGCGGCTGCACGAAGCATAGAAAGAAAACAGAAAATCTGTAGCGTCTTGCTGTGAAACTCCGTGCACCTGTTGCTTTGACGATCACTCTAACAACAAGTCTGGATTAGGCACATCCTCATACGGCCGTATCGCCAGTGGCATTTCCATCTCTAACTCTTGCACCCGCGGATAATCTTGATAGTAACCACGATAAGCAGGGGGCAAAAGCGCAGCAATTTGACACATAATCTCATCAGTCGCTTGTTGCATATAGGCGTCACGATTCTTGCGGTCCATTGGCGGCAAATAAAAAGGCTGCCCAATTCGCGCATGTATGTCAAGCTTACGGAAGTGCTTCAAGCGGTTTTTTACAACCCGGTCTTCCGTCCCAAAAACACCAATGGGAATAATCGGAGCGCCTGTCTTCGCGGCCAAATAGGCAGCGCCGGGTTTGCCTTCTTGTAAGGCCTCTGTTTCACTGCGTGTGCCTTCAGGCGCCATACCCAAAATCTCACCTTCATTGAGCCGCTTTAACACCTCACGCAAAGTATGGAAATCAGTTTCATAGCGATTTAGCCAGAGGGCATCCACGCGACGCCCCCACCAACGCCAAAAAACTGATTTTTGGTACTTTTCGGCGATCATCAAGATGAAATCATTGCGATCAGATAAAATGACAGCCATGATTGCATCTAAGCGTCCGAGATGATTGGTCACAACAATCGCGGCACCGGTTGCAGGAATATGTTCATAGCCTTGTATTTCTACTCTGGCAATAACGCGTAGCACAAAACGCAAAACAAGGCGGGTTAGTCGTAAAAATGTAACTTTGCTCATAAGTTTGGTAAGTATAGCTCGTTAATGGTTAGATTAGTAATGTTGTAGTCAAGATGTGGAGATTGGCGGGGATAAAATCAACCAGCCGTCAGCGGCCGTTTCGATTTTTTCGCGTGAAAATAACATGGGATGATAACGGCCGTTGCACCAATCCTCTAATCCATCTTGAAAATGAGGGCTGGCAGGCTGTCCAGATTGCCCCCCCGGCAGCGCAGACAAACAATTGTCCCATTCACCCACATCAAGCAGCATACGGCAGCTGGCGATGATATTCACTGGATCAGGGGGAAAGTGGGGCGACACATCGGCTTGATTGACTGTATACCCATCACCCCCCACAGGAATTGTACGCGGCTGCCACAACTGTCCCAACAAGGGGATGCGTGTTAGGGGATGTTTTAGTTCAATACGATGTAAAACACCCCATTGCCAACCACCTGGATCTTCCCCGAATTCTGCGGCTAATACAGCTAGCGTCTTTTTTAAGGCTGGCAACAATAAAGGTTTCACAGAACCGACCCATTCTGGAGGGCCAGTATCCAACCAATCCAACGCCAATTCAAAAACGACCTCGTGGAACGGATAGTTTAACAAGTCTATATCCTCACGGTGGGGCAACAATTTCTGTGTCAACTCCACGCCAACAGCCTGTTCTAAACAAGCCCATGAAAAATGCACCTGCCAGCCGAAATAAAGTGAAGGCGCAACCAGATCGGGGCGCATATCACCATCCCAGCTCTGTAACAACTCTTTTGCATACCACAAAGCAGGGTCAGAATTTTCTGCAATTTCAGGCAAGGCCGCTTTCAAAAAACGGCGTGCTAACAACGAAATAGTATCAAATTGAATCCGGCCGTGGTCGCTTAAAGTCTTGACGCTTTCTTCGCATAGTAGTTCTTGGATGCGTTGTGCTCGATAGCCAGCCAGCCATTCACTTGTCAACAGATAAGGGTAATCACTGCCATGCACACGATTGTTGGCGGTCACAATGCGTCCAGAAGGTGGATTATACAGCCGCGGCAGTTCCCCAAAAGGTATCCACCCAACCCAATCGTACGCTTTTGTCCAACCTGGTACGGGCAACATGCCATCCCCTTTTTTACGCAACGGCACTAATCCTGGCATTTGATAACCAATATTGCCAGCCACATCAGCATAGACAACATTTTGGCTGGGAAAGCCCCAAGAACGCAAACCTTTGCGAAACTCATGCCAATTAGCCGCTTTATTTGTCTCTATAACAGAACGGAGATGATTGTTACGGCCGTATGCAGCCCAGCGCAATGACAAATCACGACTCTCTTCAGATAACATATCTGAAAAAACAGGCCCATTGCGGGTATAGCGCACTTGTTCGACAACCGCCTTACGACCGCGTACCTTTATCTCTTCGGTGACTATGTCGGCATCAAACCAACGGCCGTCGACCTCATAACGTGCAGGGTCTTGGGGATCAAAGCGCTCCACGAAGATATCTTGCACATCAGGGAACGCATTGGTAACGCCCCAAGCAACATCTGCATTATGCCCGATAATCACACCAGGCACGCCGGGCAGCGTAAAGCCAGTTACGTTGAAACCAGCACCAACCAAGTGGTTTTCATACCAAAATGCAGGAAAAAGGGGTGGCAAATGTGGGTCGTTGGCCAGGATAGGGCGACCGCTTCGATTGTGCTCGCCGCTAACCACCCAATTATTACTGCCAACACCACGACCCGTTGGGGCGAAGGCTAAAGGCAAATCAGCAAATGCCTGCTGGAAGGCAGTTTTCATACGCGCAGCCATGCGCGTCCCGACATCAGCTGTGGGCAAAACAGTCTGATAATCGCCCCTATAACCTGGGGTTAGATCGGCCGCTTTTTCCGGCCCGACAGCTTCAAGCAGCAGCAGCCGATCCAA
>CAYGMR010000007.1:0-20032 GCA_964350725.1 uncultured Ardenticatenaceae bacterium
TACGCTTTGTGTTAGAACTTTCTCTGCTGGCGGCGTTGGGGTACGGGGGATTCCAATTGGATCAGGGCTGGCCGGTGCGTATATTGATTGGATTGGGTTTACCATTGCTGGCGGCTTTGATATGGGGAACATTTGTAGCACCTAAAGCGGCCCATTTGCTGGCAGAGCCATGGCGCTTTGTTTTGGAAATGGGTGTCTTTGGTTTGGGCGCAGGCGTATTAGTTTGTGCAGAACGGCCGTTTCTTGCTGCTGCCCTTTTCAGCCTCTTCCTTATCAACCGTCTATTGTTGTTACTATAGGAACAATGACCGTAATGGTGGTGCCTTGTCCCACCGTGCTTTCTAGCAGGTAATCACCACCTATCCGTTCAACCCGTTCTCGCATGGATTTCAGTCCTAGATGACCCGGAAATTGCCTCGATGGATCAAAACCTTGACCATTATCGTGGATAGTGAGCGTTAGATGGTCATTTTCTGCCATCAACTTCACAATAACTTCAGAAGCCCCAGCATGTTTGACAATATTATGCAGCGCTTCCTGTGACACGCGAAAGAGCACTTCCTTGACAGACAAAGTAACATCTGGTTCTGTGTTAAGATCAGCCTGTACCGCGAGATGATGCCGCGCTCGTAAAGCGGCCGTTTGTTTTTCGAGGGCGGCCACCAAACCCTCGGTTTCCAGCGATTCCGGACGCAGCTCAAAGATGAGGGCCCGCATTTCTGCCAACCCGGCCTCCGCCAGCGATAATGTGTAATCCAGCGGTTCGCTCAATTCTGATTTCAAGGGCTGCTCGTCAGCCCGCGAAACCAGCATGCGTGCTGTGCGCGTTCCCAGCGCAATGCCATACAACGCTTGCGATACTGAATCATGCAGTTCGCGAGCCAGTTTCTGCCGTTCTTCAAGGGCAGCCAACGAATGAGCCTGCTCATAAAGTTGGGCGTTTTCAATAGCAATGGCCGCCTGATTAGCAAAGGCCAATGCCAAATCCAGCCGCTGATGCGAAAAATAACCAGGTTGGGGATGCTGCAAAGCCAAAAGGCCCACTGTTTGCCTGCGTAGGCGCAACGGCACGGCTAACCAAGCTCGCATATGATCATTTGCACGGTATCCCTCCTCAGCAACGACAGCAGACGCTAGACGCCGATAAGCAGCAGCGGCGGGTGTGTCCTCATCCAAATCCTGAATGATAACCGGTTCACCCTGGGTAAGGTGTGTCCAAATTACCCCTAAATCTTGGACGTGCATCTTGATAGCCAACGCATCTTTCTGCGTCCCTGGCCCCTGATAGACAACCTGCTGCACAGTATCCGCGTCTAAAATGGCAATGGATGCTGCGGTGTATGGCACGACTAGACGCAGCTTTTCCACTATTAGCTTTAGGAGGTCAGGTAAGGTCAACGTCAACGTCAAATTGTGAGAAACTTCTAACAGCGTCGTCAGTTCTTTTGTGCGTTCAGCCACACGCTGTTCCAACGCTTGCCGGTATTGCTCTTCATTTTGGCGTAGGGCTATCTCTGCCTGCTGACGTTCAGCCATTTCTGTTTGTAAAGCTTTATTTTGCTCAGAGAGGGAAGCGCGTGTTTGGCGTAATGCGACCGTCATATTGTTGAACGACATAGCCAATTGTCCTAGTTCATCCTGGGTAGTAACTGGAATGCACACGTCTAAATTACCTTCAGTGATAGCCGTTGTCCCTTGCACTAAATCGACGATGGGCCGTGTCAGGCGGCGATTGGTTAGAATAACCCCCACCAACGCCGCTAAAAAGAAAAAAATGACCAACGCTAACGTCAAGTGCAGGATACCATTGGCATTAATGGCCGTTTCAGCAGCCAGCAGGTCAGCGGGAGCGGTCAGTTCAGCTAGTGGCACGGCGATGCCCAAGCTCCAGCCTAAATCAGGCATAGGCGCGAAAGCCAGCAAGATATCCTCGCCGGCAATCGTTGCTTCGGCTAGACCCTCGCCCCCTTGCAACATCATCGGCAGCACAGTAGCTAGATCAGAATTGTCAGAATCGACAAGAGAGACACCCAAAATATCCGTTAGCCGTTCTGTGCCCTCGTCATGAGTCTGGTTGAGCAGGTGGGAAATGCCGTTGGTGGCAGCGGCTACCAAACGGCCGTTTTCATCTACAATAAAGGCGTAACTGCCCGGGGTTGGCTGGATTTCTTGCAGGTGCGTCACAAGACGGTCTAGAGAAAGATCAATTGATACAACGCCCTGGTATTCGTCGCTAAAATAGACCGGCGTGTTAGCCGTAATCAACAGCCCCTGTCCCAGATTATCTGCGTAAGGGGGATCCCAGACAGTCAAGCGCTGCGGGTTTTTGATCGGCGCAGCGGGCGATTGTTCCCACATATAGTTGGCGTTTTTCGGGTCCAGACCGGGTGAGCCGGCTGCGAATTGCACTACATTGATGGTAGGGTAATAACGAAACACCATGCTGGTTTCCTGGTAATAAATGGCAATAGCTTCCGGGGCTTGTGGCAGCAAGGAGGGAAAAATATTATCCAGGGCAGCCGACTGTCTCAGACGCTGCCGTTGGGCATCATCCAGCGTAACATAGGGAGGGATAATCAGGTCGGTAACGCGTTGGGGATTTGCATCATAGAGCAAGCTATACTGAGAATAAGTCTGGAATTGGCTATCGTCCCAACTGGTTTGCCTGGCGTTGGCAATCGCAGTGGTCAGATAATCAGCGGCGATGCGGGTCAGGGCGGCAGCGCGGGCGAGATGATCATTGCTGATGGCAGCTTCCAGGAGCGCCCGTTCCTGTAAATCGACTTGGCCTTGTTGGGTCAAGGCGCTGGTGCTTAGATGGGTGGCATCATATTGCAGCCGTTTGAGACCAAGGTTAACGGCCGTAATCACCGTCACTAATAGCAGCAGCATAAACGCTGCAACAACTAACACCAACTTAATCGACAAACGGTCAAAGCGAAATAAACGACGCATAAGTAATTTCGGACAGGCTACACTAAGCCAATGCGAGCAGCGTACAAGGCCGCCTGGGTGCGGCTAACCACACCCAATTTGCCTAAAATATTACTAACATGCGTCTTCACCGTCTTTTCGCCAATGGTAAATTCAGCCGCAATTTCCTTATTGGCCAATCCCTGTGCCAACAGCCGCAGCACATCCGTTTCACGGTCAGTGAGCTTTTCTGGACTGTTGGGGGCTGGCACTTCCCGCAGCAAGCGGGCCGCAGCCTGTGGCGAAAGCTGCACTTGTCCGGCGGCCGCGGCTTTAATCGCCTGGCACAGTTCATCTGCTTCCGTATCTTTGAGCAAATAGCCGGTAGCCCCGGCGCGCATGGCGTTAAAGACCGAAGCATCTTCTAGCACGCTGGTCAGCGCAATAATCTCAATCTCCGGCAAATCCCGCCGCAGGATGCCAATCGCGGTGATGCCGTCCATCACGGGCATCATCAAGTCCATGAGGATCACATCGGGCTGGAGGCCGTGGGCTTTTTGCAAGGCGTCAGCTCCGTTGACCGCCTCACCAACAATGGCCAATTCTGAATCCAAACTCAAAAACATGCGTAACCCCTGACGGACAACGGCATGATCGTCAACAAGCAAAATGCGAATGATCATTCGTACACCTCTAGTTCTCCAAAGTCATGCATGAAATTATATCATGAGGTGTTTGAATCGTCTTTTACGCATTGCATATGCTCTCCGCAGATAACACCCATCAGGCGTTAATCTCCATAGATGGTGCAGAAAGCGATTCTTCTACACTCCCCCCCGATTCTTGGGCTGGCAAGCGGGGCAGGATAATGAATAGCGCCAACGTGAGCAAGATGAGGGCACCCGCCGACAGAGCAAAATAAAGGCCAATCGAGAGATAGGCAGGTACAAGTAAGGGTGTAGCCAAGATAGCGGTCATCTGTCCAGCAGTGATGGTGCTTTGGAAAATGCCGCCCATACGCCCTAGTAGCGCTGGCGGCGAGAGCAGTTGTAACAGCGTCCCTATCTGGATGCTGATCAGACCGTTACCCAATCCTCCCAGCAGAACTGCGAATACTGTCAACCATTTAGCCATTTGCAGATCACTGACCCAGAAGCCCACTGCCATGAATAGGGGAATGGCACTCATCAAAACCAATCCCCATGTCAAATCTTGCCACGGATCCTGCTGCCGACGACGCAGCATGAGCCATCCAGCTGAGAGCAAAGAGCCAAGCCCTACCAATCCGATCAATGCCCCAAAAAGGTTCTCTTCCGCCAGCAAGACATCGCGAACGTAGATAGATCCAAGCACATCAAACCCCATGATAACAACGATGGCCAGGAAAGTGGAGAGAAAGAGCAAGCGTAGTCGAGCTGAACGTCGCAAGGCCACATTCACAGTTTCCAAGCCCCGCGTAGGCTGGTTCACCTCCAGCTCTGATGACTTTGTTTGAGCATCCTGCGTACGTGGTTCTCGCGTGGTTTTCTTGTGCCGAGGCGGTAGAGCAGGGAGAAACAAGAGCACACCGGCAGCCAGTGTGAAAGAGAACACATCCAGAAACATCGCGTTCCTTGCCCCCAGCAGACCAACGATAGCGCCACCCAGGATCGGCCCACCAATCTTGATGAAGCTGTTGATTTGTTGTAGGAAAGCGTTAGCCTTAGTCAGCTGCTGCTTACGCACAAGCATGGGTACGACTGCCTGACGAGCCGGCAGCATCAGGGTTGTGAAGGCCGTTTGAATCGCCAAAAGCACGTAGATGCTCAGTCCTTCGCCGATGATAATGATGGCGATGATGGGCAGGGTTGACATCACCTGACTGATAACCATCAGCCATTTGCGGTCAAAGCGGTCGCTGAGCCAGCCGGCGACCGGGCTGAAGACCAGCATAGGCCCTAACCCAGCCAACATGATGCCGCTGCTCTCCATCACGCCACCATCACCATCGAAGACAATAATGGCATAAAGCGCCATGATGGTGACCCAGTTGCCAATATTGCTGACCGATTCAGCCAGGCCTAATAGTAACAGGGAACGATTGTGTAGGATCTCTTTCATGGTGTACTTAAACTCCGAATAAGTGCTAGAAGTTGGTCGAAATTGGTTTGTTTACTAATGAAAGCATCGGCTCCTGCAAGCAGGGCTTGCTGTCGGTTCGTCGCGCTATCATAAACGGTAACGATGAGAATAGCTGCCTGTGCAGTTGCTTGCTGTAAGGCAGCTATACCACTGAGACCGTCGGTATCGGGTAGTTTGATGTCTAGTAAAATGACATGGGGATGGGTGGCGGCGGCAGTTGTTACGGCCGTTTCCATATCCCCCGCTGTTCCCACCACCACGATATCTGGTTCCAACGCCAGCCGCATCTGCCAGCCACGTCGTACCCGCTCATCATCATCTACCAATAACACGCGAATCATCTGCAAAACACCCACTTTATAAGCCAAGCAAATCGGTGGCGAGCAGGAGGATAAGCAGAACGGCCGTTACCGTACTCGCTGTAACCACCCGCCGCCGCTGCTGGCTGCGATTCCCATCTGCTGGGGTTGGCAGTTGCATGGCACTGCGAAAATAGAGATATGATCCACCTAGAATCAAAGCCAGCTCCAACAGCGCACTAATCACTGAAAAACGCCACAAACCAAACCCCAGCAGCGGCAAATTGCCAATATTACCCGGCAGAATAGGAAGATCAGGACGGTGCACCAACAAGTCGAGCAGCCAGTGGGAGAAGACAACGGCCGTTATGATCAAACCACTGCGCCTGCTCCAAAAAATGCTGGCTAGCCACCCAGCAACCCCAGCAATCAACAACGCGCCCACCAAAGAATGCGTGTAATAGGCATGGATGATCATGCCGCCGTAGCTGCTGCCACCCACCGGGTTAGCCGGAGCAAAACTTTCGATGCCCAGCGCAAAAAGAATGATAAAGATTACATCGAGCAGATAGGTGCTGAACAGCAGCGCCCACAGCGGCAGGCGCGGTGCCCACTTCTTTATCCCTGCCGCTAATCCAAAATGGCCTGCGGTCATAATGATTTCTCCTTTGCTTTGAAACTGGCTGCTTGCCGCCAATTCAAGCGTGCATCCAGCCAGCCTGCGATTACAATTAACAAAACCATGATGATGATTGAATACATGCTAGTTTCTCCTTGTAAATCGAATTGGTAATTCGATACCCGATTTACCAATTCGGGCTACAGATTTCATTCATGGTGGCTGCGGCGTGAGCTCAACCTAACGGTGTATGCCACACATAACGTTCATAAAACACACCCATTTGATTAGCCAACCATCTGCGGCAAGGATAAGCGTTCTTCTCCCGAACCCCCGCCAAACGGCACCCCTTTACGCATACCCCGCAGCAGATAGATGCCATAAATGAGCAGAATAACATCTTGTACGACGTTCAGCGGGATGGTCGGAAAGCCGGAGAGGTGCAGAAATAGATCGTGCAGCATGTGCAGGGCAATGAGGAACCAAATCGTATTGGTGCGCAGCCGCAGGGCGCCAAAAGCGACACCGAAGCAGAACGCACCCACCATTTGCGCCAGCACAATGGCCGGATTTCGGAAAAGGAAGTTCGTCATGTGCAGCAAAGCGAATAGTAGCGCCGAGATCAATACAGCACGCACCGGGCCAACGGGCTGGAGCACACGCAGCATCAAACCACGCACCCACGCCTCTTCCATAAAGCCGGTAATCAGATAGCCGATGGTTAGATAAACGACGATTTTGGCATCAACTGTAGCCAAACCACCCAACAAGGGCAGCACAATGGCCACGACAACGGGCAGCCACAACAGACGCAGCTCGCGCCACTGGCTGGGACTGTTAAAGCCTGCTTCGCGCCACCAGCGCAGCAGCGTCAGTAACCCAGCAATGACGACAGCCAACACACACATAGCCACAAAAGCGGGATCGGCCTGAGGTAGCAGTGCCTTGGCGGCAATGCCGGAAAAAACGCCTAGCAGCAGGTCAAGCGCAAAGAGAGCAACGGCCGACCGGATTGGATGTTGTTGGAATTGTGTGAATACGGCCGTTGTCATTTGTCGGCTCATAAGATCAGGTTGATTTTTCATTTGAGTTTCCTTATTTAATGGAATTTAGGAGGCAATGATGGTGAATAAACCACACGCCATAAAAATAATGTTTCTGATTCTGGAAGTTTTTCGGGCATTTTTCGTCTCTTTTTTTACTTCTAATTCGGTGAGATATTCACCAAGGTATATCCCAATGAAAAAGAGTATATGTCGAAAATAGGCAGCTTTCCTCCGCCAAAAGGCGGAATTGAGTTACGGCTTATGGCGCATTCAGTTGCAGATTTTTTCACCTAAAATGGAGATGTGATTTGATGAAATAATGGATCAAAAGGAAGTGAACGATGAAACAAAAACAACCTATTTCGCAGAAGAGTAGACAAAACGGCCGTTATTGGCGAATTCGGCAATGCGGTCGGCACCATTTTTTATGCGCTGGCAATGGCTGCAGCTGGACTGATGTTTGCCTTGCTCTGGTGGTCGACAAATTCAGGTGGGCGGTTAGTGGAGCGGCCGTTACTGCCTCCCTATTTTCGCCGTGCGTGGCTTCGCGTGTTATGGATACCAGCCGTGTTCTTGCTTTCAATACCGCTGGCATTGGGGTCACCCGATGCCGCCAAATACACCTGGCTGCTAATCATGCTTCCACTCTTTTGGCATCCTGACAAAAAAGCAGCCGCCGATATTTAGGTCTTTACCGCCAATTGTTGATAACAAGCGAAGTATCTTAGTTGTAAGTCTTAACAGAACACACCCCCCCCTTGTCTCCGCCATCGTACCTGAATACAAACTGTTTGCGTGCCTTTATCTCACCACCGGCTGACATTATGTCACATCCATGTTATAATTCGACGATAGGAACATCTGAGCTATGACACGCAAGAAAACAACAACGCGCCGCAAAACAACCAGACAAAGCAAACGCCGCAATACTAAACCATCGCCTTTTGCCAACATCAGCCTCAGTGCCGGTCAAAAGATATTGATTGGTGGCATTGTGGTTATTTTTGTAACGGCCGTTATCACCCTCAGCCTCATTACCCCCAACCAAGGCAGTCTTACCGCTTGGCTTTCAGATATGATCTGGCGCTTTTATGGGTGGGGCGCTGTATTTATTCCTATTTTCACTGGCAGTATCGGGCTTTATTTAATCCTATGGGGCATGAATCAGCCACCAAAACTGCCAGGGTATCGTCTCGCTGGTGTAGCTATCCTATTCCTGGTCTTTGAAGCTTTCGCCTCGATGATGGTCGTGATGAGACAGGATGATATGTTTGATTATTGGCAAGTTGCCACCGCCAAAATGGGTGGCGGCTATCTTGGCGGTTTCATTGCGCAAGCATTAACAGCCTTCGTCGGCGAAATAGGTGCGATTTTAATATTGGCCGTTATGGGGATCATCGCTGCTGTGTTGGTATCCGGTATCACGCGAGAAGATATTGGGGAGTTGATCCAAAAATGGCGTGATCGTGAAGCGTACGAAGATTATTATGACCCACAAACGGCCGTTGCTGACCAAACTACAACGGATAACAAACCACGCCGAATCCGCATCAATCCATTGCGCGGTGAATCACGCGAAGTCTCCGATCCAGTACAACTTTCATTGCTAGATACTGAAAATGAAGCTGAACCCGCCGCAAAGGTCGAGCCTGAACCCAAAAAACGGGGCAGAAGACGCAAAGCTAACAACAAGACAGCACCGGCCTCAGAAACCCCTACCATCGCTTCTCCGGTCTACCTGGGCAGCAATGTCGCAGAGCGGTCATGGACCTTACCCGTGATCGCCGAAATTCTTGATTCCGGGGCTGACAGCGATACCAACAATGCCGCTATCCGCGAGCAGGTTGAAATCATTGAACATACGCTAGAAAGTTTTGGCGCACCAGCCACCGTTGTCGAAATCAATCAAGGACCAACCGTCACCCAATATGGTGTGGAACCTAATTATTTGCAAATGCGTAACGGCCGTCGCACCAAAGTCAAAGTCAGCAAAATTGCGGGGCTAGCTGATGATTTAACGCTGGCTTTATCGGCACGCTCTGTCCGCATTCAAGCGCCCGTGCCGGGCAAAGGTTACGTGGGCATCGAAGTGCCAAATCCAGCCAAAGCACTCGTATCCTTGCGTGATGTCATGGAATCACCTGCCTACAGCAAGCTCAACTCACCCTTGGGCGTAGGGTTAGGTCAAAATGTCTCCGGGCAAGCGATTGTTGCTGATTTGTCCAAAATGCCACATGTGCTCGTTGCAGGTACAACGGGTTCAGGTAAATCAGTGTGTGTGAATGGCATTATTGCTTGTTTACTGCTGCAAAACACACCAGATGAACTTAAACTGGTCATGATCGATCCCAAGCGTGTTGAGTTGACCGGCTACAATGGCATTCCTCATTTGGCGGCGCCAGTCGTCGTCGATATGGACCGGGTCATCAGCACATTGCAATGGGCACTGCGTGAAATGGACACGCGCTACAAGATGTTTGCCCAAGTTGGGGCGCGTAACATCATCGACTACAACAAAAAAGTCAAACGCAAAAAAGACCAACCACATATGCCCTATATCGTCATCATCATTGACGAATTGGCTGATCTGATGATGTTAGCTCCCGAAGACACAGAACGTGCCATTACCCGTCTCGCACAGATGGCGCGTGCGACCGGCATCCATATGTTGATTGCCACGCAACGGCCGTCTGTAGATGTGGTCACAGGTCTAATCAAAGCCAACTTCCCGGCGCGTATCGCTTTTGCTGTGGCCTCTAGCACCGACAGCCGCGTTATATTGGATTCGACTGGTGCCGAGCGTTTGTTGGGCCAAGGTGACATGCTCTTCCAAAGTCCTGATGCCCCCGCCCCCCAGCGTCTACAAGGCTGTTATGTCAGTGACGAAGAATTGCAAAAATTGATGACTTATTGGCAGCGTGCACGCCGCTTTAATGTGATTTCTGCAAATAATTCTACGGCAGATGCCAAAGTAAAACGGGGCGGTACACCGCCTGAACTGCGCCCCACACCACCACCGCCACCCTCAGCAACAGCCACACCACCAACAGTGTCAGCATCCACAGTAAAGCCAGCCACATCGCCCCCATCAGCAGCGACATCCCAATCGAAAAGAACAACGACTGCTGCAGCCACAACTGCTACGGTAGTCACCCAAACCAATAATAATAGCAATCCCCAACCTAAACCGAAGGCCACGCCCACAGCGTCCACGCCGCCAGATTCCATCCAGCAACAGCCGCTTTGGGAAGCATTACAAGAAGAGGCCGAAAAACCACAACATGTTGATGAATTGATGCCCGAAGCCATCGCATTGGTACGCAAATTAGACAAAGCCTCGACTTCGTTATTACAGCGTCGTTTTCGCATTGGTTACACACGCGCCGCCCGCATGATGGATGCCATGGAAGAAATGAATATTATCGGTCCCCCCACCGGCACCAGCAAAGCACGGGAAGTGCTGCCAGTATCAGGGGAAACACCTTCCGATAAGACTGAATCCTTAGAAACCTCGACAGTTAATGAAACCCCAGATTAACCTGATACAATCCATATTATGGCTCATTTAGAAGGACAAGAACGCGCACAGTATGTGCAAGATATGTTTGGCCGTATTGCCGAACGTTATGATTTGATGAACCGTGTGATGACGGTTGGACAAGATTTGAAATGGCGACGTTATGTGATTGAACAAACACGCTTGCCTGCAAACGGCCGTTTACTCGACATCGCGACAGGTACCGGCGATATTGCCCTCGAAGGTCTCACACGCACGCCAGGATTACAGGCTGTGGGTGGTGACTTTTCGCTGCCGATGATGCAGGTCGGCAAACGTTTGCCAGCCCGCCAGACAATCCGCTGGGTAGGCGCAGACACATTGGCTTTGCCATTCCCAGACAATTATTTTGACGCGGTTACATCTGGCTTTTTGATGCGCAATGTCATTGATGTGCAGGGCGCTTTTAAGGAGCAGATGCGCGTGCTGAAACCGGGCGGGCGTGTCGTTGTGTTGGAATCCAGCCCACCAAAGCAAAATTTGTTACGGCCGTTTATCCTTATCCACCTCAATTATGGCATTCCCTTGCTAGGCAAGCTCATCTCTGGTGAAGCAGATGCCTATCGTTACCTGCCGGACAGCACACAGCAATTCAAATCCCCTGCCGAACTCGCCTTAATCATGCGCAAAGTTCACTATGTCAATGTTGCATTCAGGGAGTTCATGTTTCGCACCATCGCTGTACATGTTGGTCAAAAACCGTATTAATCTTGAGCGGATTGTAAGTATCCTTACACGGTGATAACTGCATCGGGCTATAATCAGTTGCATGAAATATGTCTTCCTCTTTTTCGCATGTATCACTTTCCTGTTAGCCGCTTGTAATGGTGCTGAATCTAGCGAGCCTGCAATACCAGCCGAGATAGTCCAGCAAGAAGCCGAGATTGAAGCAGTCGTGAATACGGCCGTTCCCACCCACACAACCGCTCCCGAATCTCCCGCAACCGAACTCCCCACTACCGAAATACTTCCAACCGAAACGGCCGTTGTGCCTCCCGTAGAACCCCCGACCCCCACACCACCGCTCGTCGCCGCCACAGAACCAGCCATCCAAGTTGTCAGTGGACAACTACCAGACGGGGCATTCTTCTTGGGAGATGTCAATGCGCCGCTAACGGTCATTGATTATTCCGACTTCTTGTGACCGACATGCCAATCCTACGTGTTAGGAACTGAGCCAGAAGTTGTTCAAAATTACGTCGAAACAGGTCAAATCAAAATTGTATTTTGGCCAGTATTAAATCATGGCGATCCCAGTGTCTACGCGACTCTGACCGCACAATGTGTCGGATTGCAAGATGCGGAGAAGTTTTGGGACGCGCATGAATTATTGTTTATGAGCCAACGCGATTTATGGCGTGCTGATCGCGATTATTTCGTGAATACGGCCGTATCGCTCGGTATCGATCAAACTGCCTTTGAAACCTGCTACGATGATGGCAATGCGCTTGCCCAGGTTCTGCAGCTCGATACCCTGCGCAAAGAGCGCGGCGTCTTTAGCCAGCCTTACTTTGACATTGCAGGTACTTTGTTTGGTGGCGCACCATCCTTCACCAATTTCGCCGCCGTGGTAGACCCCCTACTTGCCAATGCACCTTAGCCGTGCAATTTCCGCAATCCTCCTCTAAAATACAACATCTATACCATAAAAAAGTAACTTTTAGGATGGCAACAGTTACACGGAGTTTCACGGAGTATATGTTGAGTTTCACAGAGGTCTTGGAGATTTTCTAGCAGTTCTCCTCTTATTCTCCGTGTAACTCCTTTTGCTCTCCGCGTACCTCCATGTTCCTATCTCCCCTGAATAGTTGCTAAAAGGAATCCATAATGGAAATTCGCTTGGATAATAAAGTCGCGATTGTGACCGGAGCCGGACAAGGTATTGGCAAAGCGATCGCAGAAATATTGGCAGCAGCGGGGGCACGCGTTGCTGTGAATGATATTAACCCTGATCGTGCCGAGAAAACGGCCGTTGCCATTTGTGAAGCTGGCGGACAAGCCCTCGGCATCGCCGCTGACATTGGCAACAAATTCCAATGTGTGCATCTCGTCGAAACCACACGTAAACAATGGGGACAACTAGACATACTTGTCAACAACGCCTCCGTCGAACCGCGTTCCTCCATACTCAAAACCGATGAATGGGAATGGCAGCGGGTCATGGATGTGAATCTGAAAGGCACATTTTTCATGAGCCAGCTATGTGGTCGTGTCATGGCAGATGAAAATCAGGAACGGGGCGGCGCAATCGTCAACATCGCTTCAATTGCAGGCGTATCACAACCATTATCAAATCGTGCCGCTTACTGCGCCAGCAAAGCAGGCATCGTGGGGTTTGCACGTGAATGTGCACGTGAATTTGCTGCTTATAACATTCGCGTGAATACAGTTTTACCAGGCATCATCGACACTTCCCGCGTTAATGCGCATGATTTACCAACAGAGGAAGTCGCAGGTTGGTTGAAAAATGTGCCACTGGCACGCCTGGGATTGGTAGAAGAGGTCGCTGCTACCGTGCTTTTCTTGTGTGCAGACAGCAGCAGTTACATAACCGGCAGCACGCTCACAGTAGACGGTGGCCTGACCATGCGCTAACATGTTTCTTGGGACTCGGATAAAAAGAAACACTGTGAAAAGTATCCATGTTTCCTTCTATCCAAGTTCTAGGGGTTTTACGCTTACTCAATAATACCCAATTCCAACAACATATCTTGAGTGCCAGCCAAATCAGCTAAATCCGCCAACGAGATATCGAGTGCTTGTGCGTCGATTGTTTCCAGGGATGGCAAGCTGCTTTCAACTACCACATCGGCAACAACCGGATATTCATAAGTTTGATCAGCAAAATATTGTTGGCCTGTTGTTGACAGCAAAAAATTGATAAATTTTTCGGCGTTGGCTGCATTTTCGGCCGTTTCCAAGATACCCGCACCCGAAACCATCAACAATGACCCAGGGCCGCCACCCGATAAAAACTGGTTGCGCGCTGGGAAAGTTTCTCCCTCTTCAGCCAAGAAACGATAAAGATAATAATGGTTTACAAAGCCGACATCCACTTCACCGGCCGCAACACCGGCCACAATCGGCGTGTTTTTGGGATAAACGATTGGATTATTGGCTTGGATGCCTTGCAGCCATTCACGGGTTTTTTCTTCGCCCCAGGTGACACGCATGGCAGTGACCATCGCCTGGAATGAGCCATTGGTCGGTGCCCACCCAATACGGCCGTTCCATTCCGGTTCCACAAATCCCCACATATCTGTCGGCAATTCGGTTTCAGGGTCACTGAAAACATCCGTGTTATAGACCACTGTCCGTGCACGCCCTGAGATGCCAGCCCACGCACCATTTTCAGCAGCAAAACGGGCCGGAACCTGATTCAAAATATCCTCTGGCAAAACGGCTAACAACCCTGCCGCTTCAACCGCGCCGAGGCCACCCGGGTCTTGGGCATAAAACACGTCTGCCGGACTATTTTCGCCCTCTTCAAGCAGCACGCCAGCTAATTCGGCCGTTCCACCATAACGCACTTCAACATCCAGACCACTAGCGGTGGCAAATTGGTCAACAAGCGGCTGCACCAGACTTTCGCTGCGCCCAGAATAGATGATGAGCTTGTTGCTGTCGTCTACGCTTGTTTCGTTTTGGGTAACGCTTGCCGTGTCACTTTGTTCTTGGTCCGGTTGACAAGCGATCAGACCCACACCAAACACACATAAGCATACAATCACTAACATACGATTTAATTTATTCATAGAATATTTCCTCTTTTGAATGAACACTATGTTTGCACATTGCGCATAATTGTAATTTTCAGCCACGGATCAGCACAAATTAACACAGATTATGAATTAAATTCGTGAACATCTATGTTAATCCGTGGCAGAAAGAAAAACTGCAAAGATAGTGAAATGAAAACGGGGAATTCCTTAGTAATAAAAATGATGGTTATCCCGTTTTCGCTCAGGAAACCACAAAACAATGGTGAATTTTATCAAAGTTCTTTTTGGGGTTTACCTCGCGTAATTGATTTGGCAGAATTATGGGGTTGGTGACGGTGTATAACAAGGGTGACCGTTAAGTTAAATCTTAACTATAACTATGCTCAATTTTGGTGCTGTGTTAAACGAATTATTGAAATGCGTATATTTAGGAGTTAAGCATGGTTAAATTTATCTTATCTAGTGGTGCAACCAACAAGTATTGACGGGCTAACTCAAGTGGCGCGGTCAGGAGACCGGCCACGAGCTATTCGGCAAAATAACATTGTCGAACTACTAGTTTTAGAATACAAAAAAGAGGAGGTGCAGCACACACCTCCTCTATCAATTCAAATTATATCCAATCGGTTGAACTGGCTTCTAACGGAACAGCTCACGTGTGATGATGATACGTTGAATCTGGCTGGTACCTTCATAAATCTGATAAATCTTGATGTCACGCATCAATTTTTCTACCGGATATTCTGACATATACCCATAACCACCAAAAACTTGTACCGCATCTGTACACACTTGCATCGCCATGTCGGCAGCAAACCCTTTGGCGTACGCAGCTGCTTTTTTGTCAACGATACCATTATCTTCCATCCAGGCCGATTTCCAAACAAGCATACGGGCAGCTTCAATATTCATGGCCATATCGGCAATTTTGTGTCCGACCGCCTGGTGCTGCCAGATAGGTTTGCCCATTGATACGCGTTCTTTGGCATATTTGATGGATTCTTCCAAAGCACGTTGTGCGACACCCACTGCACCCGCAGCTACTGATGGACGACTGTGGTCAAAAACACCCATCGCCGTATAGAACCCTTTCCCTTCTTCACCCAACAGGCTAGATGCTGGTACTTTGACATTTTCGAAAATAACTTCGGCCGTATCTGAAGCATGTTGACCCATTTTGTCAAATGGTTTACCGACGCTCACGCCTTCCAAATCGCGATCGACAGCGAAGAAACTCATGCCTTTATAGCGTGTTTTTGTGCCGCGCAGTTCAGGGTCGGTGTAGGCCAATACAGTGTAAAAATTAGCGTTGGTGGCACCGGTGATGAAGGTTTTGCTGCCATTGATGATGTAATGATCACCTTGTTTAACGGCCGTTGTCTGTATACCAGACACATCAGAGCCAGCTTCAGGCTCAGTGACACAATAGGCACACAGCTCACCAGCAGCCATACGGCTGCCATATGTTTGCTTTTGCGCTTCACTGCCAGAAAGCAATATGGGCAGCATGCCCAAGCTATTAACGCTAATGGCCGTGCTGATTCCGGAACAACCCCAAGCCAATTCCTCATTGACAAGGCATTCATCAAACATGCTCAGGCCAAGACCCTCATATTCCTCAGGGATATTCATGGTTGTCAAACCCAATTCCTGAGCTTTTTTAATAACCGGCCAGGGATATTCATGGGTTTTATCATAATGTTCAGCCACTGGCGCAATTTCTTTACGGGCAAAATCACGTGCCAACTGCTGAATCATTTGTTGTTCTTCACTCAAGGTAAAACTAATTGTTGCACTCATTTTAATTCAGGCTCCTTTTCACTTTTTTATTCAGTTTCTGTTTCTGCAGACGCTTCGTCTGTATCTTGGGTATCATCAACATCCACGGTTAGAACTTCATCAGCTTCTGAGTCAGCAACGCTTGTACTAAGCGCAGCCGAAGTGGCCGTTTCTGCACCATCGTCCGCTTCTCCACTAAAACCAGTTCCGAATAGTTTCTCCATGATTGCCAGGTCAACCATCATTGATTCGCCATCTTTACCGACATCCAAGACCGCCTCGCGCGGAATATTACGTTTTTCAGCCAAGGGACCTTCAACCAGCACACGGGATAAGGCAATCTCCATAACGGCACCATTGTCATCCAAGACAACATCACCAATTATGCCGAGCTTTGTGCCACCAGGGGTCACGACCTGGCGACCATCTAAATCATCTTGGCGCAGCCATAGTTTAGCTCCCGGCACCTGTTGATCGTCTGTAAATACGTCTGAATCTTTAACTAGGATGGCATCTTGTCCTAACAAGACAATATCTTCGCGCTGAATCAGGATATCTTTGCGTTTAATCAATCCCTCGCGACCAATATGGAAACCAGTCATTTTACGCAAATCGGGGTCGAGGTATACATCTTTGGTTTTGCCCAGAATACGGCCGTCAGAGATACTGACTATCGTTTTTCCATCAAGCTCTCTACTTAAACGCATATTACCATCCTTTTTGATTAAGATTAGTTTTGATGACTATTTGAGACAGGTGATTTGTATAAACTGCCCTAATAAATTGTTGTTGATTTGGTGATTATATTACGAGTCGAGGATGGTGCAAAACATTTGTGACGCACCATGTCATTTGTAATCCTATTTAGTTACAGAAACAGCCCGCAGACGTTCTAACAATTCATTGAGCATCATTGCCGTTGCCCCCCAAATTTTGTGTTCTCCAACAGCAAAATATGGAACAGTAATTTTCTGACCGCGAAAATCCCAAGGCTCTTCAATTCGTGTTTCGGGTTGCAGGAGCTTTTTCAATGGCACTTCTAATATCTCGGCGACTTCATCTGGACTGGGAATGAAAGACGGCCGTTTCCCTGCAAGTGAGCAGGCCACAAAAGGATGGACTTCAAAATCCGAGGGCGGAATATACAGCGGCGCTAATTCACCCAACACCTCGACCTGCTCGCGCATTACCCCGATTTCCTCTTCGGTTTCGCGCAAGGCGGTTGTTAAAAGTATTTCTGCTGGTTCTTTGCGCCCACCAGGAAACGAAATTTGTCCTGCATGAGAATTTAAATTGTCGCGGCGGCGCGTTAAAACAACCTTAAGCGTATCGTGGGCGTAATAAAGCAAAGCCAACACGCCCCCCAGGCGCGCCTGTCCGCCCAAGTTGGCTGGACGCTGGCGCGGGCGCACGCCTGGCATCATTTTCGCTTGGGCAGCTTTAGCATCAAAATCAGGGATCAATAATGCCCGTCGAACATCGTCAATGGTATACACAATATATAAACTACCTTCTAAAAAATCATTATGGGTTAATCGGCTCGCGCGGGTCCAAGGCTAAATAGTGCGTCGCGCGTAATGCGTAGAATCAGAGAAACCCACACACTACACACCACGTCCAAATCTCGCAAATTCCCAAAGAGCCAATACTATTTCGGTGGGTGAAAAACATAACCGCTGCCGCGTTCTGAAACAATATAACGTGGCCGAGTGGTATCCTGGCTGTCCTCAATTTTACGACGCAAACGGTGTAAATGAACATGCAAGCGATCTTCAAAAGCAGGTTCATCCGGCCAAAGTCGGCGCAAAATATATTCTGTGGTCACAACATGGCCCGCGTTACGCATCAAAATGTAAAGCAGTTTTGTTTCTGTAGGGGTAAGCAAAGTCGGTTCACCCTCAATGATTGCGCTGCGTTCTGGAAAATCAACCTCCAGCCGTTCATCAACAACAACTGTAGGCTGCAACGCATATTCAAAATAGCCGATGCGCTGCAAAACACGGCCAACACGCGCAACCAATTCGCCAGGGCTGAATGGTTTGACCATATAATCCTCGGCATGTTTTTCAAGCCCTTCGAGGACGGTATTTTCTTCGTTAACGGCCGTTAACATGATCACCGGTATGTCACTGTATTGATGAATGGTGCGGCAAAACTCAAAACCACTCATGCCCGATGGCATATGCAAATCTACAACTGCCAGGTGTGGCAGACCGCGTTCAGCGATGATTTTTACAGCATCTTCACCAGACAAAGCTGTAAAAACTTGGTAGCCAGCCTGCGTCAAAGTATGTTGTACAATCCGCAACGTATAAGCGTTATCATCAACCGCGATGATGGCTTGCTGCACTGTATCAGATTCAGTCATAAAAAGTTATTTCCTTATCGCGATAATTCCCGAATTATACGGGTAAACCGCGTTCTTTCCACCAAATTTGTGTGAACGCTCTTTATGCAAACAGGAGGGGCTTAGGGCTGACGATTAAATAACTGTCGGCATTGCAGAACGGAAACTAATATGTGGACAGTTACTTAATTACCGTTCCTTAAGGTCAAATCACAAATATATAACCAACACCACGGTGGGATATGATGTATCTAGGCTTTCGTGGGAATTGTTCGATTTTATGCCGTAAACGGTGAATATAAACCCGTAAACGATCAGCGGGGATTGCATCGTAGGGCCAAAGTCGCCGTACAATAAATTCGCTGGTAACTGTATGTCCGGCATTTCGCATCAAAATATGCAAAAGTTTGTTCTCGGTAGGGGTTAATGAGACGCCATCATCTGCAATATACACACACTGATTTCCCAAATCTACAGATAAATAATCATCCACTTTTGTAATGGGTTCTAATGTATAAGAGAAATCACCGATACGCCGTAAAACACGCCGCACCCGAGCAACTAATTCTCCTGGACTAAAAGGCTTTGTAATGTAATCTTCCACATGGTAATCAAGCGCGTTGATGATTGTCTCATCGGCATCAACGGCCGTTAACATGATAATCGGTAAATCGCTAAATTGATGGATTACTTCACAAAACTCAAAGCCATCCATGCCAAAGGGCATATTAATATCAACCACAGCCAAATGGGGTAACCCCTGCCGTCTTATATGTTTGAGCGCAGCTTCTCCTGAAAGATGTTTCACAACCTGAAAACCAGCATTTTCAAGAGCATCACCGACCATGCGCAGAATCAAATGATCATCATCCACAACTAATATGTGATATGCTTGAGCGTCAAAACTATTCATGCGTAGATTGTAACAGATGGCACAATCCCGCTCAACTCAATCAAGAAAGTCTCTTATAATGCTATTGCTAAGGATTTCTGTATCGTTATAATTGACTAGAGGGGTTCGCATGATTGTTGTTGTTCTGGGTATTGCATGGCTGGCTGGAATCTGGCTCGCTTCCATTCTTGAATGGTCTATAACGATCTGGTTAATTCTCGGCGGAGTTGGATTTATGGGCGGGCTATTATTGCGCCGCCACCCATCTTTTCGGCTGCTGCTTATGGCTGTCGCTGTGGGTTGTTTGGGGGCTGTGCGCTTTACAACGGCCGTTCCCACCATCGACACCAACCACATCGCCACCTACAACAACAATGGCCCAGTCACCCTCACCGGTCTCGTCGTCGACGAACCCGCCATCTTTGATAAATCCATCAATTTACGCGTTGATGCTGATAGCATCATTTTCCCTGATGGCAGCTCCCAAGCCATCACCGGCACCGCCATGGTGCGGGTCGGACGTTTTCCCATCATCCCCTATGGCACACGCCTGCAGCTCACGGGCGAACTTGAAACACCACCCGACGATGGCGAATTTAATTATCGTGCCTATCTAGCACGCCAAGATGTCCACAGCCTCATGTCACGGCCGAAACTCACCATTCTGGCTGAAGGCGCAGGCAGTCCCATTTACCATGCCATCTACGCCATCAAAGAACACGCCCAGGAAACAATCAC
>CAYGMR010000007.1:20042-27145 GCA_964350725.1 uncultured Ardenticatenaceae bacterium
TTAGGCAATGACAACGGCATTCCAGACGAGCTTGCCGAAGATTTTCGCGCTACCGGCATGACACATATTATCGCGATTTCAGGATTTAATATCGCCATCTTAATCGCCATTCTCGTGAGCCTCGGCGAACCTATTTTTTCGCGGCGCGGTGCCGTTTTGGTCGCCATGATTGGCATCGTGTTCTACACCATCCTTGTCGGCGCAGATGCTTCGGTTGTGCGCGCTGCGATTATGGGCAGCATCTTTTTAATTGCCAGCCGTTTGCTAGGACGGCCGAATTTCGCCTATGCATCCCTTTTTGTAGCCGCCTTTATCATGACGCTGGCCAATCCGCAAACCTTATGGGATGTCGGTTTCCAACTCAGTTTCACGGCCACGTTAGGATTGATGCTGTATGCAGATCCGATCACCAATTGGACACGGGTACGTTTACAAAACTGGTTGCACAAAGATCATCTGGATCGGGTCATGGGTGTGTTATCAGAGGCTGTCTTATTAACCATCGCCGCCCAAATTTTGACGTTGCCTCTGATGGTCGCTACCTTTGGACAACTCTCACTTATCAGTCTGCCCGCTAATGCGTTCATCTTACCAGCCCAACCGGGTGTGATGACGTGGGGTGGTTTGGCTACCTTGGTGGGTATGGTGATTCCAGCTTTAGGGCAGCTTTTGGCCTGGGTCGCATGGCTTTTCCTAACCTATACCATCGAACTGGTGCAGATTTTTGCGCAAGTGCCTGGGGCTGTGATTGATGTGGAGATGTCAACGGCCGTTCTGATCGCATGTTATATCTTTTTAGGGGCCATCACCTGGCTCATCAAACAACCAGTCGAAACCCGTTCGCGCGTATGGGAAAGTCTACGCAACAATGCCTCAAAGCGGTTGGCTTTGGGTGGCAGCCTGGTTTTGATGTTACTGGTCGGCGCGTGGCATTTTTCACAGCCCGATGGACAATTACATGTAACTTTCTTTGATGTGGGGCAAGGGGATGCGATTTTTATCCAAACGCCTAGCGGTCGCCAAATTCTGATTGATGGCGGTTACTTCCCCACCATTCTAAATACAGAATTGGGGCAAGCGATGCCATTTTGGGATCGTGAAATCGATATGGTGGTAGCCACACATCCTGACGGCGACCATGTGACCGGTCTTGTGGAGGTTTTTGACCGCTATCAAGTCGGCCAACTGATCACAGAGGGTAGTGGTGCCGATGCTTCCACTTTATATGCCGCTTTGCTGGAATCTGCTGCCCAACAAGAGACGCCCATCCATGTGGCGCAAGCGGGTGAAACCTTCGTAATTGAAGACGGTGTGCACCTTGAGGTTGTTCATCCTGGCAACGGTTTAGAAACAGATGACCGCAATGATAATTCTGTCTCTTTGCGTTTGGTTTATGGTGATTTTTCGGTTTTGCTCACAGGTGATGCGGAAGCACCGGCTGAAGCGGCGATGTTGGCTGCAGAACGGCCGTTGACCTCTCTCATATTCAAAGCAGGCCATCACGGGTCCCGCACCGCATCTACCCCTGAATTCTTAGCAGCGGTACAGCCGCAAATCGTTGTCAACTCATCTGGCATTGACAATAAATTCGGCCATCCACACCCAGAGGTTTTACAAAACATTGCCAATACGGGTGCCGTTCTGCTGCGTACAGACGAATTAGGCAGCATTGAAGTAATGAGTAATGGGCAAGAAATGTGGTGGCAAGCGCGTTGATAATTTGAATTTCGCCCCCGAATGATTACAATCGCAACACATGGTCAACGACAAAGCGCTCAGGCGCACCTACACGCTCTTATTATTACTTGCATTGGGCCTATCGGCTTGTTACCTCAACGATGAGGCAATTACGCCTACCGAGGCAAGTTCGGCCGCCTTCATTCCAACAGCCACTGCCACGCCTGTCCCCACAGTCACGCTCGCACCAACAGTCACGGCCGTACCCACGCTCATTACACCACTTCTAGAAATCTCCCCACAAACTTTAACAGAAGCAGGATTGATAACTGTCGATCTGGCTGCGCTGCCTGAATCAGGCTGGATTGCAATTTTTAACACTGAAAATGATTCACCCGGCGAACTATTGGGCCATACGGCCGTTGCCCCCGGCACACACGAAAACCTCACCATCTCGATTGATCCCAAAGCGGCCACACAAACGCTCATCGCCCAATTACACGCTGACAATGGTGAAATCGATACGTTTGAACATCCCGGCCCCGACAGTCCGTTGGGGACAGAAACGAATGTTCCCTTTGAAGTAGAGATTCAACTGCCCATACCGGCCATCACGGTTAATGATCAGGCGGTGGATGCAGACGGCCGTTTACACATTGAACGCGCCTTTACCGAAGAACCAGCCTGGTTGGTGATCCAAACCCAAAACAGTGACGGAGATGATGCCATTTTAGGGCAATATCCATTGACCGTTGGTGAGCATGAAGATATCCGTTTCCCGATCGATTGGCTCAACGCCACCACAAATTTATTAGCTGTTTTGTACACCGATATGGAACAAAATGGTGGTTTTGATCCTGATACAGACACACCATTGATGTATGCGGGTGAAACCGTAACGGCCGTTTTCGAAATAACATTGCCACCAGACCTGTTTGTATATAACCAACCTGTCATCAATGGACAATTTGTTGTCAGCCGTGCGGTGGCACCCGAACCGGCGTGGTTGGTTGTCTATTTAGAGGAAGAAGGGCTGCCAGGCTTAATCATTGGATCTGCACCTCTTGAAACTGGCATCAATGAAAATGTAGTCGTGACGCTTGGCGAAACGGCCGTGACCGGTCAGCTCTTCCTGCAACTACACCAAGACACCGAAACACTTGGCGTGTTCGACTACCCACGTTCCGATCCATTGCTCACCTATAATGATGCCTACCTGGAACCGTGGTTAATGAATACAGCTTCTGGCAATTATCTAATCACCACGGATCAAACAGTAGATAGTGAAAGTAATACTGTCATTGTGCCGCTTACTGTCGCCGATTTAGATACCTGGCTTGTCATTTACACAACAGATGGCGCGGCTCCCGACAAAGCGATCGGCAAAGTTTGGCTGCCAGCAGGTGTCAATCAAAATATAGCTGTAGAAATCGACCCCGAACAGGCCACGGAAACATTGATGGCCGTTTTGCACCAAGATGTCGCCACCAGTCAAACATTTGATTATCCCGATGGCCTGGATGTGCCCCTGCAACGCAACCGGCTCGTTATACAATCGCCATTTATGTTGGAGTAATACTTAAAAAAGGCAAAGTGGCAAAGTAAAACAAATCTGAACCTGCCACTTTGCAACTCTGCAACCCTTTACTTTTTTATGAAAATCGCAATTCTATCGGATATTCACGGCAATCTACCCGCTTTAGAAGCAACGGCCGTAGACATTTTAGACTGGCAGCCCGACTTAACCATTGTCAATGGTGACACCATCAATGGGGGTCCATGCAGTTTGGCATGTTGGCAATTTGTGTTGGCGCAACAAAAAAAACATGGCTGGCATCTGCTGCGCGGCAACCATGAAGATTATGTGGTTGAATGGACGAGCCCAACTGCCCCACACAGCGGCCCCCTTTTTGATCTGCGTCAATTCAGTTGGTGGACATATGATCAATTCAATGGAGACGTCGCCGGTTTAGCGGTGTTACCCGACCGTTTTGGCTGGCAAGCGCCCGACGGCAGCACACTATTTGTGATCCATGCCTCTATTTGGGGCAATCGTAAGGGCATTTATCCGCATACCCCGCTGGAAGATATGCAGCAGCGTATCGCACCTAATCCAACTGTTTTTGTGACCGCCCATACGCACTGGCCGTTTATCCGCCAATTAGGCGACACCTTATTGGTGAATGTTGGTGCTGTCGGGTTGCCGGGGGATGGCGATCAGCGAGCGAGCTACGGCCGTCTCACCTGGACACAAACACAAGGCTGGCAAGCAAAAATCAAACGGGTGGCGTATGATTTAGACCAAATTGAACGTGATTACATACAAACTGGCTTTTTAGCAACCGCTGGCCCTGGCGCAGCCCTGACATTGGTCGAACTGCGTACAGCTCGCGATGCCAAAACGCGCTGGTCACAAATTTACCGCGAACGCATTCTTGATGGCGAAATCAGCATGGCAACGGCCGTTGCCGAATTTTTAGCCACACCTGAATTCAAACCATATTGGCCTTGATTTGCCGATGACTACAACGAATTCAGGAAGGAACGAATTCGTTTTTTCCTAAATTCGCTGTAGTCCCGACGTAGACGATCCATTCCTCGGCATCATAAAGCGGTAGGCGATCCCAGGCTGGATAGACATCTACCTGGGCAAAGCCAGCCTCTCGCAGCATAGACACCATCTCGTCCACAGCATAACTCTGGTCACACAAATTGATTTCGTAGGCGTCGGCCGTTTCCAAATCCAGCGTATAAAAGCGATCAATCGACAGTTTTTCTTCTTCCAGCCAAAAGCGTTCACCCAGGTGTAGAAACGGCCGTTCGCCCCATAATCCTTTGTCATCGGTAAACCACCAGTTGCCCGGTTTTTTATCGATCTTGTCTTGGTTCAGCAGTTCCACAATCAATTTGCCACCCGGCTTCAACATTCGGGCGATATTTTTTAGGATTGCCTCCGCCTCTGCACGCTTAAAAACCGACAACTGTCCATAGATAAACAACGCAGCATCAAAACCAGCGTCCGTGTACTCCATCTGGCGCACATCCTGTTCCACGAAAACAGTCTTGTCTGTGACATCTGCTGCTTGGGCTAATTCACGTGCGTAGGCGATGGCTGCTGGACTAAAATCGACACCCGTCACAAAACAAGCGCGTTCAGCCAACCAAACTGCATATAAACCGGGGCCACAGGTCACATCCAACACACGGCTGCCCACAGCCAGGTCTAAATTTTCCCACATGAATTTCAATTGCAATTCCCGTTCGGCCGTTGTGCGTGAGGCCGCGCCATGCGATTCATCCAAATGCTCGCGCAGCATTCGTTCTGAAAAAGCGGGATCATTCCAGGGCAAATTGCCATCGTCCAGCCACGGTTTCGGTGGATACGGCCGTTGTGCCAAGCGCCACAAAAACGCCTCAAAACGTCCCTTTGGCATATTCTTATCACTCCTTCTCATAAAAAAACATTCTCCCTTTTCCTCCGTAAAGCTCCGTGTTCCTTCTATCTAACAAACTTTTCATTCAATTTTACCATTTTCCAAATCCACAACATCCGATAAACTCAAGCGCTATGGATGCAATCGATCGTCACAACCGTTACGCCATGATTCAACGGGTCAAAGCCTACTGGCTGCAAGGTGTGCTGGCCGACTCATTACACGGTGCAGACCTAATAGACATTAATTTAGCCTATCGACCAGAAGCTGTTGGCAGCACAGCTACTGATGTAACCGTGGCACAAAAATGGCAAACGGCCGTATACGACACGCCCATCCCCATCGGAACATCCATCATAACGTTATTTGAAAATGCAAGCAGAGAATTGCTGCTACTTGGTGAACCCGGCAGCGGCAAAACGACACTCTTGCTGCATTTAGTCACCAGCTTGCTAGCAACAGCCGCCGAAGACGAACAGCAGCCCATCCCCGTCGTCTTTAACCTCAGCAATTGGCAAGTGCAACAACCGTTAGACAAATGGCTTGTTGCCGAACTTAGCCAAAGTTACGAAGTGCCCCCTGAATTGGGCGAGGCATGGATCAAGAACAACCAGATAATTTTGCTCTTAGATGGTCTAGACGAAGTCGAACGGGACAGACGTGAAGCCTGTGTGGCTGCCATCAACCAACACCACTCAAATCAACCGGGGGTTGCGCTGCTCGTAACGACACGCAACCATGATTATCATGAACTAGCCAAACGACTTCATCTGAACCATGCTGTTATTCTACAACCACTCACCGATGGTCAAATAGACGCTTATCTAGCCAGCCGTGGTTTAAGCGGCACAGATTTACAAACCGACCTACAAGCTGATTCAAGCTTACGCGAGTTGGCACGCTCACCGCTGATGTTGAATATTATGACATTGGCCTACACACAACAACCGCTTGACATCAGCACTTCCTCTGGGAACCGCAAAGCAGATCGAACACGCTTGTTTGAAGTCTATGTTTCTCAAATGCTCACCTATCGCGGGAGCGAGACAGCCTATAAACCCGAAGACAGCATACGTTGGTTGGCCTGGACAGCCCAAAGATTATCCCAAACCAACCGCACCATGCTTTTCGTAGAAAATATGCAGCCCAACTGGCTGCCACGCCCCCAACAACGGGGGTATGCTGACCGTCTTAAGTTCGTCATTGGCTTAGCCTGTTTCTTAATTGGCGTATTTGGCGGAGTGCTTGCTGTTCCTGCGCATGGATGGCCAGCCTTGTTGGTGGGCGGCAGTTTAGGCGCGCTGGCGGCGGTGTGGACAGCTCTAAGTGGGCATCTGTTGATGCGCAGTCGAGCGAATTGGTATAAGATTGAAACGGTTGAGACAGTGACCGTTTCCTTAACGTGGGTTGGCTTGGGTTTTATTATAGGCGCTTTGACTGGTTACCTGCTTGGTTTGATTGTAGGGTTTTTGCTTAATTGGTTAATTGGCACAACGGCCGTTCCATGGTGGCTGTTATGTGCCCTATGGCTCGGTATCGATCTGGCAGTAGAGTTTTCGTTGGTACGTGGCGAAGTAAAAATGCGTACAACCCCTGGCGAAGGTATAGAATATTCAAAGCGGTATGGTTTATTGATTGGAGGCGTGGTGCTGGTGGTAACGGCCGTACTTCCTAGCCTAACCCTAGGGCTCTTAAACCTCGCGGGCATGGATATTGATTGGCCGGCGACAATACCCTGGATCGTTGGCGTTGGGCTATATCTAAGTTTAATGAGTGGGTTAGCTTATGGGGGTCTGGCCGCTTTGCAACATCGTCGCTTCCGTGGACTTTGTTATCATGATGGTTTCTTACCCGCTCATCCTATTCACTTTTGGGATTACGCTGCAGAACGCAGCCTCTTGCGCAAAATTGGCGGTGGTTACACGTTTATCCACGCGCTTTTATTAGAATACTTCAAGCCCATCGTCGATACGAGATCCTAAACCACTCAAC
>CAYGMR010000007.1:27155-31197 GCA_964350725.1 uncultured Ardenticatenaceae bacterium
ACACTCTCTGACGTTCCAAGACAACAACGCTGGCACGAACAAAAGTTTCCGGCACCCGCAGCCGTTGCCATCACCATTGATCACAGCCAGAGACTCCCCCACTACTTATTGATCAAGCGCCTAAAAAATCCCTATGCTGGCAGTTGGGCTTTAGTGGGTGGCAAATGGGAGTTTGGCGAGACATTAGTTGACGCTATCATCCGTGAAGTGAAAGAAGAGGCTGACCTGGATGCGACTTTTGTCGCTATGCGCGGACTGGTGAGTGAACGCGTCATTCCACAAAAGCAAAATCAAAAAGCCGCCCATTTCATCATTTTTGTCTGTGAATTAACAGCAAGTGGCAAGCCGCAAGAGCAAGATGAGGGTCTCGCAGCCTGGTTTACACTGGACGAAATCCATGCATTAAACACAGCCGCTACAATCATTCCCAGCGATTATCAAATGATCCGCAGTTTTGTGATGGAAACGGCCGATACCACCCCATATTATGAAGCTGAAATGCGCGCCCCTTTAGACAACGCGGATTCTGGCTCAATTGATCTGCTGCGCTTTGAACGTATGCATCCTTAAATATGATATTATCTTTCACTCACCTACTTGTTATTCTTGTCGGATTTATTATTCTGGCGATTGCCTCAAACCAAATTGGGCACTTTTTTACGCGCTTCAAGTTACCTCTCATTAGCGGCTTTTTAGTCGCAGGTATCCTTTTCGGACCTTATGGCCTGGATTTTATTCATGCACGCGATGTGGGCGACCTGCATTTTATTGATGAGGTATCGTTGGCATTTATTGCGTTTGCCGCAGGCAGCGAATTGTATCTTAATGAGTTACGCAGCCGCTTCAAGAGCATCACCTGGGTAACAATCGGGCTGGTAGTTGTTATTTTTACACTGACGACAATGGTCGTATTCCTTTTGGCTAGCTACATTCCATTCATGCGCGACATGCCCAATTCATTACAACTTGCCATTGCGCTCTTGACCGGTTCAATTCTCGTGGCACGTTCCCCATCTTCAGCCATCGCAATTGTGAATGAAATTCGCGCACGCGGGCCACTCACTCAAACCGTAATGGGCGTCACAATCATCAGTGATGTGCTCGTTATCCTTATATTCGGTTTGAATCTGGAAATCGCTGAGGCACTTTTAACTGATATCAGCTTCAATCTTGGTTTTGCACTTCTTTTATTAATAGACTTAATCTTTTCTATCGTCATTGGCATTGGTTTAGCTTACATACTCAAGCTATTTTTGACATTTCACGTGGACGGCCGTATCAAAATTATCCTTATTTTGGTAGCCGGCTACGCTATTTTTGCTTCTTCCACACTGATACATGAAACCAGTCATGACTATCTAAACATGACGCTTACACTCGAACCCTTACTCGTCTGTATGGTCGCCGGCTTTTGGGTCACCAACCGCACAAACTATCGAAGTGAATTTCTCAAACTTCTCGAAGAAGTTGCGCCGATCGTTTACATTATCTTCTTCACCCTTACAGGTGCTTCTTTGGCATTGGATGTATTAGCTGATACATGGCACATCGCCTTAGCTTTGTTTGCAGTACGCTTAGTAGGCATTTTTGTTGGGGCATTCTCCGGCGGCATCATCGCCCGCGACCCCATGAAATTTAATCGTGTGAGTTGGCTAACTTATGTGACAATGGCTGGTGTGAGTTTAGGTCTTGCCAAAGAAGTGGCTGACAAATTCCCTACCTGGGGCCCTGAATTAGCTACGATTATCATCGCGGTTATTGTGATGAATCAACTCGTCGGCCCCCCCATGTTCAAATGGGCCATCAACCGCGTGGGCGAATCACATCCTCGCCATGAAACACCGGCTTTCGACGGCGTGCGCGACGCTATTATTTTTGGCATTGATGGCCAAGCAGTGGCATTATCACGCCAATTGGTTGCACATGGCTGGCAGGTTAAAACAGCTTGTTTGGATACACAATTATTAGGTGATGGCACGGCCGTACCCGAGTTATACATCCACCCGGTTAATGATATTTCCATTGACGCCTTAAATAAGCTCAATGCTGACAATGCAGATGCAATTGTGATGATGCTTTCAGACGATGAAAACTATCAAATATGTGAAATGGCCTACGAACATTTTGGCACCGACATCCTGGTTGTGCGCTTAAATGATCGCGCCAATTTCGACCGTTTTCATAACCTAGGTGCACTCATCGTTGATCCTGCCACCGTCATGGTCGGGATGTTGGATCATTTTGTACGCTCGCCCTCAGCCGCATCGTTATTATTGGGCATGGATGAAGGTCAAGATGTGGTTGATGTTGAAGTTCGCAACAAAGATCTGCATGGCATTACCTTACGCGAATTACGTCTGCCGCTAGACACGCTCATCATGTCTGTACAACGTGATGGGCACGCCATCATCTCGCATGGCTATACTGAATTACATCTCGGCGACCGCATCACCGTTGTTGGCTCCGTAGACAGCCTGGAAAAAATATTCTTGCGCTTTGACGAGCAAACATAATACAAATCACATATTTAACGCTGTTCTAAAACACAAAAAAGCCTCCCACGAAACAACTGGGAGGCTTTTTTTATAACGTGTTTAAAAATCGACTGTTACTGCTTCGCCTTAAGCAAATCACGGATCTCGGTCAGCAATGTCTCTTCAGCCGATGGGGCAGGTGGAGCGGCAGCCTCTTCAGCTTCTTGTTCTCCCTGCATTTTATTGATACTGCGCACCATCAAAAAGACCACAAACGCAATAAGCAAGAAGTTGAGTACAGCTTGCAAGAAGTTACCATAGGTAATATTTGCACCACCCACCGTAATAGCTAAGCTCGTAAAATCAACTCCTCCTAAAATCACACCAATGATCGGCATGACAATATCGTCTACAAATGAAGTAACGATGGCGGTAAACGCTGCGCCGATAATCACGGCAACAGCCAAATCCATCACATTTCCACGACTTATAAAATCACGAAATTCTTTTAACATGTTTCCCTCTTTGGTTATTGAACGTTATAAATCAGGGTGAAGGTTTGTGAACAACCTGTCAACACCTGGATTCCCGTCTTTACGGGAACGACATGCTTGACCACTTCATTTACTTGACACTGGCGTTTTAATTTACCAGAGAAGGCTTGTCAGGTTTTCTGAGCAATTTGCGCACATTCCACTTGTAGTAGAACTCTGACAACTCTAGAATTCGCCAGACTTCAGTCATTTAGACAGTCGAAACTAATAAAACAAAGCTCGATCTAATTGTTTGGCTTGTGCCACCCAATCTGTGACATCATCGGCGCGGGGCAAACGCACAACTGAATGCTCAGCAGCTACCTCTTGAATTTTGGCATACAAATTATCTGCATTGCGGGTCGCCAATTCCACAACAGTGTCAACACCAGCAAACTCTAACAAATCAGAATAAACTTTACCCACGCCTTTAATTCGCGCGAGGTCGGCACGATTGCCAAGTTCCAATAAAGCTTTGGGATCTACATCTAATTTTTTTGCCAACTCAGCGCGTGCATCAGGCTGCCCAACCGCCGCCAATAATTTATCGGAATCATCCAGACCCGCAGCATTAAGTTTCGCTGCAATATCTGCATTGACTCCATAAAGTTCGCTTATTTTCAGTGTCATGAGGGTCTCTCCTATTTGAGGTTGCTATTAAAGGTGAATATGAAACAGTTTTTCACCAATGGATAATACTCACATTTTAACAAGCTGTTAATTTTTATTCAAGTTATTGTTTAGTGGCAGAATCAGGAGGCGCAAATAATGCCGCCTCTTGTCGCAAACGGTGCAAAAAATCGACAGATTTTAGGTTGCGTTCGAGGATATGGGTAAGATAAAAATGGAGGATATGTTCAAGTTCGTGCAACAACGGCCGTTTCAATTGCAAATGAGCGACTGTTTCCCACGGGCGGGTTTGGAGATAACGCAGGACTTTGACAGCAACGGCCGTTAGCGGGCGTGCTTGTCGATCAGCCAACTGACAATCTGGACATAACAAACCGCCCATTTCCGCACTAAAAAATTGGTCTT
>CAYGMR010000008.1:0-1175 GCA_964350725.1 uncultured Ardenticatenaceae bacterium
ATACACAACAATTCAAAAGACATGTTATCCCTCCTTAAGAGATATTTTGATAAGCATATGCTTACCTAAAAAAATGATTCGCCAGACATTGCCATAATTCGGCCGCTGGCTACAGTCGCATGGATTATATTATAATCGTACTCGGTTTGATTGGCATATTTTAGGGCAAAGTCGCCTATTGCCTGTGTATAATTTTGTCGAAAGGGGAAAGTTTTGCCATTCATGAATGTTGCCCGAATGATGTCTACGGGTTAGACTAATATCATTATTTCATTCCCGAATTGTAACTGCGAAGGCTCTCGAGCAAGACCTGTCGGGTTTTCCACACGAACAGAGCTTTCACTCGAGTAAACCTGACGGGTCTATGTATGTGGTTACCCCAAATTTAGGAAGTAGATCAAGGAAGCTAGAAATGGAAAACAGTACTTTAAACAAGAGTCAATTGCTTGCCCTCCTAAAAAAAGATGGGCTTTTTCCGCTGATTGGTATGAATGATGATTTTTTGGATGACGTTGATTATGTAGAGACAGTTAACGGGGGAACTGTTGCTGATTGGCAAGAGATGGTTAAAGTGTTAGCCGCACCATATACGATTATCCGCGTCATTCACCATTTTGATCGTGATACCAAAGGGGCGGAAATTTATTTTTATGTTGCTGATGATTATATTGTCGAGCTGAAGAGCACCGATTCAAAAACTTATTCAGTAAAATCGATCACCGATGCAGAGGCCATGATAAGGGATGTTGCCAAGCTGCTGCCTTTGGAAGTTTATCCAGATTCAGTTGATTTGAAAACAACCGTGGCACATGAGGATTTAACCGAAATCACGGCTTTTGTGGACAGTCACGAATTTAATCCAATTGTACAAATTCTTGAGGCTGGTGGTATGGATCAAATGACAGCGCAGATGTTGCTTGACGCTGTTAACGCACCTGCTTGGTATGGGTCTATCGATTTTCTGTACTGTGCTGATAACGAGGTCAAAACGACCCGTCGTGCGGTTATTCTGCAGGGAACACAGGGGTTTGCTTGGGTGGCATGGCCCATTCAGCCCGACCGTGATTCATTTATTGTTGAAACAGCTACAGAAACGGCCGTTAACAACATTGTCGATGTATTTTGGCTGCTGGCATAATAATTGTAAACGAACGAAACTACCCTTCTTAAGGAAG
>CAYGMR010000008.1:1185-11870 GCA_964350725.1 uncultured Ardenticatenaceae bacterium
GCTGATTGTAAGGAATCGTTTGCACATAACATTTCAAACAGAAAACGATTTCCCTCAAGCAAACGCAGTTTTTCCGCTCAAAATACACAAGTAAAAAGCTGCACTTGCCTATATGGGTTAAACTGCCACTATTAATGTAGGAGTAAAATCATCGAATGCAACCTAGCATAGCCATGCGCGAATATCTCGCCGAAATTTACCGACTTCAGGAAGACAGTCCTACTGTTAGCACAACCAGCCTTGCTGAACGGCTGGATGTGTCTGCGCCTGCTGTACCACGTATGCTTAAACGGCTCAAAAGTGCTGGCTATGTTAAACATGTTCCTTATCAAGGTGTGGAGCTAACTGCATTAGGTCGCCAGGAAGCCCTCAGAGAACTACGTCGTCATCGTGTATTAGAAGTCTTTTTAGTTAATATTATGAACTTCAGTTGGGATGAAGCTCATGAACATGCTGACGATTTGGGCAAAGGTCTGAATGACGGCTTAACTGCGCGTATGGCTGAAATGACCAACTTCCCCACACGCTGCCCACATGGTGAACCCATTCCAGATGAAGACGGCAAGCTGCCCCCGGTTAATGATGTTTGTTTAGTTAATTTGGGTGTGGGACAACGTGGCCATATTAGCCGCGTACGCACGCATGAACCGGATAAATTGCAATATATTGGTTCTCTGGGTTTGATGCCGCAAGCAGATTTTGAGATCGTCGGGCGTGCGCCTTTTAATGGCCCGATGCGTCTGCGCGTAGGGCGTGATGAAGTTGTGCTGGGGATTGAATTGGTGAAATTACTCTGGGTTACGCAAGAGTAAAAGCTTTATTCTCTTGCGGGCATGGGAGCATCGGTTAATAAACGCCACCATGCTTGCCAGGGACGCGCTGCGTAGGCAGGGTCAGGTGTTGGCAGAGGCGCGATGGTGGGTAGTGGGGTTGCATCGGGGATTAGAGGTACGACGCGCCGTTCGCCTGGTAAAAGCTGTCCCGCTTCATCACGAGCATAATCGGCGATAAAATCTTCACTTTGCACATAATCGACAGTCACTTGTAATTGAACCTGGCGGGTTAATTCTAAATTAACTTTTTCACGTATGGTTTCTTCCGTGGTCGTGACTTGACGACCAGATTGGGCACGACGATTTAAGTCTAGTGCAATGACAAGTGCCCCAATCACAGCGATAAGCACAAGCACTTGAGCCAAACTAAGCAACGGCCGTTGCCGCACTTTCGGACGCGCTAATTTCGGCCGTTTATTCGAGGGAGTCGTATCATCAGTTTTCTTGCTCATGGCGCTCAAATCTTAACTGTAATTAGCGATATTGGCAATCCATTTTAATGCGCTTATAGGTCAGGCGTATATTCAATATTTCTGCCACGAATGGCACGAATTTTACGCATTAAGATCATTTGAATTCGTGTAATTTGTGAAATTCGTGGCTAAAAAAGAATAAAACAATGGGTATGCGATTACCCTGAATGGGATAAGCCGATTGTTTACACGTTGGAGGCGTTAAGGTAGAATTCTAAAATGGATGCTCAAGCACATGTGGATTACCTCGCAATTGGACATGTTTGTTACGATATCGTTCCTGGCGGTTTGGCTGTTGGCGGCACGGTTGCATTTTCTAGCCGCACTGCACAGATTCTTGGCTGCGAAACGGCCGTTATCAGCAGTTCAGCTGCCGCAGACACTTGGGAGGATATATTGCCCGGCGTTCATCTGCAGCAAGTCGTCGCACCAGCAACAACAACTTATGAAAATGTGTATACCCCGGCAGGACGGATACAAACATTACATGCAGTGGCGGGTGAAATACAAGCGCAACATATACCAGCTAAATGGCAGCGTGCGCCCATCGTACATTTAGGCCCCATTGCCAATGAGATTGATGTTGATATCATGCAGCTTTTTAGCAATAGTATGGTAGGGTTAACCCCACAAGGTTGGATGCGCCGCTGGGGTGAAGATCGCCGTGTCTTCGCTACCCATTGGCCTGCCGCTGTTGACATTTTACCGCTTGCCGCTGCTGTGATTATCAGCGAAGAAGATTTACTCGACGACCAAATGTTGGCAGATTATCGTCATTGGTCACGTCTGCTCGTGATGACACGCGGCCCACATGGCTGTACGGTTTATTATGGCGATGAAGAACGTCACTTCCCGCCGCCGAAAGTAACCGCGATAGAATTGACCGGAGCGGGGGATATTTTTGCTACTTCTTTCCTGGTACGTTTGCATCAAACTGCAGGCAATCCTTGGGAAGCCGCTCGTTTTGCCAATGAAATCGCAGCACAATCGATTCAGGCGATTGGCCTGCAAGCGAAAATGGACAAAATACAACAATACCTGGCGCCTCAAGAGAACCTATGACTAAAATTTACGCAATTGCAAACCAAAAAGGTGGGGTTGGAAAAACGACAACTGTTGTTAATTTGGCCGCCTATTTAGGGGGGCGTGGTTTGCGCACGCTGATTATCGACATCGACCCGCAAGGAAATGCGACATCTGGCCTGGGTTTTAATAAATACGAGATCGAACGCTCAACTTATGATGTTCTGTTGGAAGAAGGGGATATTAACAAAGTTGCCTTGACCCAAGCAGAATTTAAGCTTGATTTATTGCCTGCGAACCCAGATTTGGCGGGCGCAGAGATTGAATTGGTGAATGTGATCGGGCGTGAGTATCGTTTGCAAAAGGCTCTGGAATTGATAAACGGCCGTTATGACTATATCCTCATGGATTGTCCACCCAGCCTCAGTTTGTTGACGCTCAACGCGCTCACAGCCGCTAGCAGTGGTATCCTCATTCCAGTTCAATGTGAATACCTCGCGTTGGAAGGCTTGACCCAACTGACCCAGACGGTTGAACTTGTCCAAAAATACCTTAATCCGCAGCTAGAAATTCGTGGCGTGATCATGACCATGTATGATGCACGCACCAATCTCAGCCGCCAAGTTGTGCATGAAGTCCGCAATCATTTCAAAGAGCGCGTTTTCCGCACCATTATTCCACGTAATATTCGCCTTAGTGAAGCACCGAGTTATGGACAGCCGATTAATTATTATGCGCCCAACTCGCCGGGCGCAATCGCCTACCAACTGCTTACGGCCGAACTCCTCAAGGGAGATCAGGAGAAGAAACCCGCATGAGTAAAAAAAGAGGCCTAGGGCGCGGTTTAGGTGCGCTTATCCCTGCCGACAGCACCCAAGACAGCGTGGCTGGCGGCGTGCGCACAGTCCCTGTAAACATCATTGTGCCGAATCCACATCAACCCCGTGGTCGCATGGATGCAGAGAAATTGGATGATTTGGCTGCATCTATCAAAATACATGGTTTGATCCAACCATTAATTGTCACCGAACGCCCTGGTGGTTTCACGTTGATCGCTGGAGAACGACGCTGGC
Organism: uncultured Ardenticatenaceae bacterium; assembly: GCA_964350725.1. Taxonomy (GTDB): domain Bacteria; phylum Chloroflexota; class Anaerolineae; order Promineifilales; family Promineifilaceae; genus JAACFF01. The sequence goes on from CAYGMR010000008.1 coordinate 4,588, forward strand.
GAGCTGCGCAGCTTGCTGGTTTGACTGAAGTGCCTGTGGTGGTCAAAGAAACCACGCCGCAGGAAATGCTCGAATTGGCCATCATTGAAAACATTCAGCGTGCTGATCTGAATGCCCTTGAAGAAGCGTTGGCTTATCGTCAATTGATGGATGATTTTGGCCTCACGCAGGAAGAGGTTGCTGCTCAGGTCGGGAAAGGACGCTCGACAATCGCCAATCTCGTGCGCATTCTGACCTTACCCGAGCCGGTACAAGAAGCTGTGCTGGACGGAGATATCAGCGGAGCCCATGCGCGTGAATTGACGCGCCTGCCAACCCCTGAAATGCAGGTCAATGCGATGCGCCAAATCGTCAAACTCCATCTCAGCCGCCGCCAAACAATCACACTTGTTGATAATTTGCTTAGTGAGAAAAAACCGCAGCCCATATCCAAAGTGACGCTTTCGCCTGAACTCAAGGCGTTGCAAACCCAATTTGAACAATCATTGGGTACGCGGGTTAATATCGAAAAAGGTAAAAAAGGTGGCAAAGTTGTCATCCACTATTATTCTGACGAAGATTTACAAGCGATTTACGAGAATATTGTGGATGGGGATTAGATAAAACACAATTTTTAATACTTTTCCACAGATTTTAAAGGGTTTTTATGTCTGCAAACTTAGTGTTAACCAACGGCCGTTTCTATACACTCGATCCTCAACAACCCACAGCAACGGCCGTCGCCATTCAAGATGGCAAAATTTTGGCAGTCGGCAACGACGCTGATATCAAAGCGTTACTTGGGTCTGGCGGCGAATGGGTTGATTTGAACGGCCGTTGCGTGACGCCCGGCTTAGTTGATTCACATGTCCACTTTGAAAACTTTGCCATCTATCGTCGCCGTGTTGATTTGGACGGTGCGACTTCGTTAGATGAGGCCTTAGACCGGTTGGCGGCTTATGCTGCTGAACAGTTAGCGCAACCGCGAGACGAAACCTATTGGCTGCAAGGACGAGGTTGGCAACAAGATCAATGGGGTCGTCAGGCATTCCCTACAGCGGCTGATTTAGATCAGATCAACGCGCATGTTCCCATTTGTTTAAGTCATAAAAGCGGCCACGCTGTTTGGGTCAACAGCCGCGCGCTCCAAATTGCGGGCATCACAGCCACAACAGTTGATCCGCCCGGCGGCCAGATTCAACGCGATTCTGCTGGCCAGGCTACCGGCATTCTTTTTGAAGATGCGATGGCGTTGGTCACAGATCATATTCCGTCAGCAACGGTGCCAGAAATTGTCGATGCGATGCGCGATGCACAACAATATTGCTGGCAGGTGGGCTTAACTGGTATTCATGATTTCGACGGCCGTTCCTGTTTTCTGGCCTTACAAAACTTACATGCCAATGGTGAACTTGGCTTGCGATTTGTCAAAAATATTCCCGTCAAACGATTAGAAAATGCCGTTGGTGTGGGCTTACGCTCTGGTTTTGGTGATGCGTGGCTGCGTATTGGCGGCATTAAGATATTTGCCGATGGTGCGTTAGGGCCGCGTACAGCGGCGATGGTTGCTCCTTATGATCAGGAACCAGATAACTTGGGTATGATGGTCACCGACAAAGAAGAGATGCAACAAAAAGCCAGCCTTGCCAGTGCCAATGGTCTCAGTTTGACAGTACATGCCATCGGCGACCGTGCCAATCATGATGTGTTGGATGTGTATGCCCAGGTGCGTGCTGAAGAAAAAGCACGCGCCGATGGTTCACAACAACTGCGCCACCGCATCGAACATGTGCAGGTGCTGCATCCGACTGATTTATTGCGTTTGGCTGAACTGAATGTGATCGCGTCCATGCAGCCAACACATGCCACTTCGGATATGTTTATGGTCGATCGATATTGGGGCGCACGGGGTCAATATAGTTACGCTTTCCGCACGCTGGCAAACAGTGGCGCGACTTTGTCCTTTGGCTCTGATGCGCCTATCGAGAAGATTGATCCGCTGCCGGGCATTCATGCGGCGGTCACACGCAGACGTGCCGATGGCTCACCGGGCGCAGCCGGTTGGTATCCTGAGCAAAAACTATCAGTTGCTGAGGCGATCCACGCGTTTACAATGGGAACGGCCGTTGCCAGCAGCCAGGAACATCGTTTCGGCTCAATCACCCCCGGCAAACGCGCCGACCTTACCATTTTTGACCGGAACATCTTCACCATGCCCGCCGATGAACTCCTCGATGTCAACATCGCAGGCACCATCGTCAATGGCGAATTCAAATATCGTTGATGTACCTTCTCAATATTTGATGGAAGCCGAAGCCTGAGCTTGTCGAAGGCTGTTGGTTTTGACAAGCTCAGCCCTCGTTGTATATCAACAATACCTCCGTGTACACACCAATCGAGAAGTATGCTCCCCATTGCAGCAAAGGATATTATACTATATATTTCTGGACGATGAGGAAACCGCGATTCAATCGCTTTGAGATTTCCAAATAGTTTCTGCGGTTTACCTATGTGCGACTTGTGTAGCAAAATCGTGCGTTTCGTGTTACAAATTTAGTCCAGACTTGGTTTGGGTTTTGGTGTTTTTTAGCAGCAGGAGGTGACAGATGGCAACTGGTAGTATCAAATTTGCGCTCGACCATGGTCGTGACGGTGGTGATGAAGAGGCCGCTCTGGTTTATCGACCGTGGAGTGTGCGCACGTTGAAGGTGGTTGTGTCGGTAACGGCCGTTAACCAGAATAACTTCCCCGCATTACGCTTACGCACCCAAAGAATGGCTGATATAAATGCCACTGGCATCAGTTGTGGCTATGCTGATGACAACGATGATTTTGTGATCAGTTGGGGCGGTGGGCATGAAAAGGGTCCCTGTGTGAAGGCCAGTGACGATGGTCATATTGAAGGCTGTGTACCTTTAACTGCAACAGCGACAAGCAATATTTTCTTGAATGTGCATCATCGTGGACCGGGTGTGCCGGAAACGGCCGTTGTCACCCTTGAAGCCTACGACGAAAACGATAACAACAAAGTCTATGCCAGTTTAAATGTTACTCTGCAAAAACCCGCCGTTGATGCGAGCCGTATCGTCCAACTGAATGCCGCCACTGTAGGCAATTGGCAAACCAATGCTGGCACATTGCTGCCTACCTATGATCCGCGTTGGCATCCCGATAGTGAGGTTACCTATGTTTCTGCCGCCTCTATTCCGTTGCAGGTGCAGCAAGACGAATTTACCTTGCGTTTTTTATGGGACGGTGAAGAGATAGCGGTGGTGGAAGATAAGACACGGCCGTCTATGCTTGATCCTAATTTCAGTGTCGATAAATATGCACCCGGTGGTATCCATTTTGAGCTATTTCATTGGGATGCTGAATTTGTTGTGCTGCGGGTCTGGTTCTCCTGGTTGAATATACGCATTCCCGATCACATTTGGAAAGTCGCCAAGCATGAAGTGCCCGATGCCGAACGTTTTGACCTGCTCATACGGCGCAAGACCGGTCACATTGGTTTGGCCTGTACAGACTTGCATTGGCGCGAGATGTGGGGACGCTGTGAGGATTTAGATGAGCCTGTCACCGGTTATATTGGGTTAACTGGGGGCACAATAATTCGGGTAGGTATCGAAGATATCATGAATAAAAAATTGCCCCAGAACTTGCCTGATAACCTCGTCATCAAAAAGAAATTGCCTTATGATTTGCTGCTAGAGTTTGTAAAACGCGAAGCCGATGCCTTTGTAGACCAAGATGATGGGGTAAAAGGTGTCACCCTCGGGCCAGGCAACCAGGCTCATGTGCCAACATTAAATAATGTCGTCTTTGATCCGATGCTCGTGGGTAAAGATGTTCGTTATGAATAAGTTGTCTACAATATAAAAATCAGGGTAACTATCACTATCCGGCTCGGTCAGGAGACACGGCCGGAGCACCTGAATGGTTACAAATCAGGAATATTAGATGCAAAACTTGAACTTACCGCGAAAACATCCATATCAATATCTAAACCAACATTTTACCTTGGAAGACCTGCAATTTTTGTGCCAAGGATTGGGTATTCAATACGAAAATTTGCGTGGTGATACCAAACAAAGCAAAGCCCTGGACCTACAAAGTTTAATGAGTCGCAATTTGCAGCTTGGCACCTTGCTTGCAGATATTCCCATGTATAAATCAGCTGGATACAATCCAGAAGATTACATATATTTATTGATCGAAGACCACATAGACGCGCAGCAGATTAGCAGCATCTGTCAAACATTAGCCTTACCTTGTCAGGAGTTGACCCTTTCCCCGCAAGATTTGATGGCATATGATCATAACAATCGTTTTCGCAGAGGAAAGGCTCAAATTTTGCATGCTTATGCTGTGCAGGAAAATCGCCAGAAAGAGCTGCTTGAAGCCATGCAAAAATTGTCACCCACGCTGAATCTGCAAGCCTTTACCCAAGCCCCACCTGCGATGCCTGCAACACAGCCGGCAACCTCTCCACCAGCGTCCAAACCCAGATCAAAAGCTGTTGCTTATGAGAATTTTGATTTACGCATCGGCCATAAGCGTGAGGAAGATGGTAAATATCCAATCGAAGTACTCGCATCTCCCAATGGTCAGGTGAACCCTGTGTGGCATGATTTTCCAGTTGACGATCCGGAATTTTTTTCATTAACCACGTATTTAGAAAACCTGGTTGCAAGAGGGTCTGATGCCAAAAAGCTGGGTCAAAAAATGTATGAGATGCTTTTTCCTGGGAGCATCGGCAGCAAGTATATTGAATGTGTTACGTCTACCAAGATGGATGGCAAAGGCTTACGTTTGCGGTTGCGTGTAGACCCGCCTGAATTAGACCGTTGGCCCTGGGAATATTGTTTTCATCCTCAATATGATTACATTGCGCAAAACAAAATGACACCTTTTGTGCGCTATCCATCCGAGAGCATTGCTGTTGGATCGTTAAAGATGCCTAAACCGTTACATGTGTTATTCGTTTCTGCTAATCCAACGGGAACCGCTGTGATTAATCCGGAAAGAGAAAGACAGGTTGTCGAAACAGCGCTCGAACCACTCATTGCTACGGGACAAGTTGTTCTCGACGTTTTAGAGGCACCCGCATCGGCTGAAAATTTGGATATGAAAATCCAGGATGGCAATTATGATATTTTGCACTATTTCGGGCATGGCATTGTATTGGATGATGGGCAGGGGGCGTTGGCTTTAGAAGATGAGTTTGATAACAGCTTGCAACCGCTCGATGTTGATCAAATGCGGGCGATTTTTCGTAACAGCAGCCTAAAAGTCGCTTTCTTGAACGCCTGTCGTGTCGGTGGGCATGAAGGTGAAGACCCGATGAATAGTATCGGCCGTTCCCTCATGCGTGCTGGTGTGCCTGTCGTCGTTGCTATGCAGTTTGAATTGCCGCAAAAAACGGCCCATCTCTTTTCACGCAGATTGTATACGAGCCTGGCGAAAGGGGAGCCATTTGATCAGGCGATTTCCACTATTCGTCGCAGTGCTTTTATCTCCACACGCGATAAAATTTATTGGGGTATCCCTATCCTGACCATGCGTGCTGAAGATGGCATTTTTTGATGATGAATGATGCCTGAATCTTTAACCCTGAGCCGCGGACAGTTACACGCTTTTTTAGAATGCAAACGCCAATTTGAGCTGCGTTATTTGCGGCGTATGGCCTGGCCGCAGGCACCTATGAAAGAAGGGGTCGCCACGGCCGTTTCTCGCGGCCACCAATTTCACCAATTACTCGAACGCCATTTCCTCGGTTTGCCCATTGAAGCCCACACCCTTGACGACAACAAGCTGCGTCAATGGTGGCATGATTTCAGCAACAGCGAGTTGGAGATTCCAAACGGTCACTTCGGCATTGCTCAGCACAGGCGTTACCTTCCCGAACACCGCTTGACCATTCCTGCTGGCAACCATTTTCTTTTGGGGCGTTTTGATTTGTTGGTGATTGGGGATGAAGGCGGTCAGCCATTTGCCCATCTTTTTGATTGGAAGACCAGCCGTCCACGTGCCGTCGCTGACCTGTATGCTGATTGGCAAACACGCCTTTATTTAGCCATGTTGGCTGAAAGTGGGGATGCTTTATGGCCTAACCAGCGTTTACATGCCGATCAGATTTCTATGACTTACTGGTACGTAAAGGAACCCGACCAACCGCGCACCATTGTTTACGACCAGGCCAAACATCAAGACAATTGGGCTGAAATTTTGCAAATCCTGGACGATTTAGATGAACACATTGCCCGCGATACGTGGCCTTTGGTAGATTCTTGGGAGCCGTGCAGAAATTGTTCTTACCAGGTTTATTGTGGCCGCCAAACTAAACAACCATCTGCACCGGAAACAATCCTCGACGATTTGGAAATAGATTTCATGGGTTGGTCAGAAGAAACTGTTGTCCCTGAAATCCCTTAACCTGGATAAACCCGAAAAGATTTGCTACTGAACCCAAACGGTCCGTCATTTTATGCAACTACTAGACTTTGAATTCCTCCTTTCATCCGCAGGACAAAAGCTGCTGCAAACAACGGCCGTTACGCCCATCACACCCCAAAATCATCTGCAAATTGCCTCCACCTTACGCCAGCAGCTGCCACCCGCACATGCCCAAGCAGTAATCGACACCGTTATCTTACGCCAACGTGCTGCCACGAAATTCGGCCGTGCTGCCCACATGTATTTTACGCGTGCGGCATTGGAACAAGCCTCAGCAGAAAGCGTTGCTACCTATCGTGCCCAACGTTTTGCAAACGCAGGCTTTCAGACTGTGGCCGATTTGGGTTGTGGCATTGGTGGGGATGCCATTGCTTTAACCCAACATGCCTGGGTTTTGGGTATTGATCTTGACCCGCTGCGCTTGGCAATGGCGCGGGAAAATGTGGCTGCGTATGGTGGTGCAGAACGATTCCAAGCGGTGCAGGCAGATTTGACGCAACTGTCACCGCCGCGGGTTGATGCTTTGTTTTTTGATCCGGCGCGGCGTGATGCACAGGGCAAACGCATTTATTCTATGCACGCGTATAAGCCGCCATTTAGTTTGGTTGAGCGCTGGCGAAGGGCGGTGGAGGGAACGGCCGTTAAAATCAGCCCAGGTGTGCATTACGACGAACTGCCGCCAGCCAACGAGGTAGAAGTCGAATTCATTTCAGTTAATGGTGAAGTCAAAGAAGGTGTCTTGTGGTTTGGCAGCCTGTCTACACAAGCCAATCGACGGGCTACGCTTTTACCGGGTGGACAGTCGTTGACAGATATAGACGTGCCTGGGGCAAAAGTCGCCGTGACAAATC
>CAYGMR010000008.1:11880-18593 GCA_964350725.1 uncultured Ardenticatenaceae bacterium
CCCCAAAACTATCTATTTGAACCCGATGGTGCTGTCATTCGTGCGCATCTTGTCCAACCCTTAGCACGTCAAATCAATGCCACGCAAATTGACGCAGAGATCGCTTACCTTACTACAAATGAATTTGTCCAGACACCTTTTGGGCGTTGGTTTGCTCTCGAAGATACCTTTCCTTTTCAACTCAAACGCTTACGTCGTTATTTGCGTGACCGGCAAATCGGAAATGTAACCATCAAAAAACGCGGCTCACCACTTGATGTAGACAAGTTGCAGCGTCAACTTAAATTAAAAGGTGACAAAGATTGCATTATTTTTTTGACACAAGTTATGGGAGTGCCGTCTGTGCTTATTGGACAGTCGATTCTATGACGTTGTTACAATGTGCTTTCGCTGCCATTGCTCAAATATTGGCGCATCATCGCACGTAGAGCGCGAATATCTAATGGCTTGGGCAAATATTCATCACAGCCTGCTTCCAGACAACGTTCACGATCGCCGACAAGCACATTTGCAGTTGTGGCGATAATTGGAATGGCAGACCATTCTGGATTCTTTTTGATCATTGATGCTAATTCAAGACCATCAATTCCGGGAATATTAATGTCTAACAAAATGATGTCAGGTCGTTCTTCTGCCAAAATCTGTAGCGCACGGTGGCCATCGACTGCTTGCAACAACGCATGTTTTTCTGCTTCTACAATACGTGATACCAATACCATATTTGTTTGATTATCTTCGACGCACAATACTTTCTTGCGATCCATTCGCTTTCTCACTTATTTACTAGACGCTAACGAAAAGTAGATTTGTCAACTTTTCTATCTTGAAGCAGATGTGATTTCAAACATCAAAAGTTGATAAATCTCTCTGGTAGAAAAACACCAGAGTCCTGTTATTTATCTATGTCATGCGCTCCGTTTTGAGGGATCGTGAACCAAAATGTTGTCCCTTCACCTGGATGACTTTCCAATCCAATTTGTCCCCCATGTAATTCTACTAAACGTTTACTGATCGGCATTCCTAGTCCAGTGCCACGTTGAGGAGTCGTCTTGCTTGCATCTATTTGACGGAATTGTTCAAAAACAATTGGAATGTCCTCATCTTGAATACCGATTCCGGTGTCACGCACAAAACAGCAAAACTCATTATCTTGTATATGTGCATTGATTTTGACACTGCCTTCATCTGTGAATTTTATGGCGTTGCCAACGATATTCCACAAGATTTGACGAAGACAGGTGCGATCCGCCACAATTGTCTTAATATCATCTTCCAAACAATATTCTAACGCGATCTCCTTTTTATCAGCAGAAATACGCGCCGAATTCACGACATCTTCAAATAACTTGCGGATATCGATTGTTTCATAATGTAATTCGACGCGCCCAGCTTCAATTTTAGACATATCCAATATGTCGCCGATGAGGTCGCGTAAATGGTAACCACTTGTGCGGATAAGGTCGACATCTTCTTCCATACGCTCTGTCAATTCACCATCCATGCCGGATAAAAGCACATCTGCAAAGCCAATAATAGAGTTCAATGGTGTGCGCAGTTCATGGCTCATGCTAGCTAAAAATTCTGTTTTGAGCCGATCAACTGTACGTAATTTTGTGGAGGTTTCTAGCTGTTCGGCATATAGATAAGCGTTCTGGACAGCCACAGCTACCTGGGAAGCCAACGTTTTTTGAACTTGTACATCATCAGCACTAAAGCGGTTACGTGTTCTGGCTTGCACCCCTAAGACACCCAGCAAGGTGTCGCCCAATAAAATGGGTACAGCCAGGCCGGCGCGTGTTTCAGGCAAAAGCGGATGGTGCAGAAAATCGCTGTCGGCGCGGGTGTCGTTTACAAGGACCGCTTCACGCCGACGTGCACATTGTGCAACAATGAAGTTTGTATCCAAATCAACCCGACGCCCGACACGCGCCATCTCACGCCCAACTTCGCCAGCACCTGCACGTAGTTGCAGGGCATGGGTTTCGAAATCTAATAAATAAATATGGGCATGGTAGAGGTTAAATTGATCTCTGGTTAAATCCACAACTGATTGCAATAGCTCATCCAAATCCAATAGTGTAGAAATGGATGTACCTACTTCTGATACAGTTCGTAGTTGAGCTGTTAAATAGGCTTGGTGGGTTAGAGCTGTTTGAGCTTCTTCGAGTAACACCAGCGTTTGACCGGCAACGGCCGATTGCCCGATCAATCCCATCAAGCGGCGCACGTCTGATTCTTCAAACTGAGCGGGTTGCTCATAAAATAAACCAATAAAACCGATCCACCGCGAGCCAACAATGAGCGGCGCAAACAAGGCTCCTTCGAGCGTGTCTGGTTGCTGTAGTATTTTACGCGTTTTTTCATCTAAACGTGGGTCTGTACTGATGTTTTCAATTATGAGGGGTTTATCAGAGTGTAACAGATTAATGTTGGGAATATCGGCAACCTTGTAGTGCCAAACAATATCTTTTGCGGGCTTGGCGCTCCAGCGCCCTACAATATGTAACTGTGCTGGCATTTGGTCAGATTGCCAAGGGTTGTCAAATAATGTGTAGGCCATTAAATCGGCTTGCTGACCGATGATTGTGTGCTGCCGAATAATGTCCAGGATGTCATCAAAGCTTTGGGCGCGATTCAGTTCGGCACTGCTCTGATAGAGTGAATCGGTTTCGGCTAAAGCGGCCTGTGTGCGTTCAAAGAGGCGTGTACTTTGTACGGCCGTTGCTGCTTGAAACAGCAACGTCTCTGCCAACCGTAACTGATCGGCCGTTAACGGAGCATCCCCTTTGAGCAGATCGATACCCAATGTCCCCGCCACTTCATCGCCAACCAGAATCGGCATAATCACACGCGTCTCCACACCACGCTGTCGCATTACCTCATGCGCCGTAACCGTCATCGGATTATGCTGCGCATCATCAATGATCACCGTTTTGCGTGTTGCGATCACTTGTTGTGATGAAAGATTCCCTTCTAATGGAATCACAAAGCCAACAGCACTTGGGGAAACAGCAGGGTCAAAATGTTCAGCCACAACGGTTAGCGCATCGCGCTCAGGATTAAGCAGGGCAATGCCAACTTGTTCCACGTTAATCGCTTGTGCCAATTCATCCACAATAATCTGCATGTTTTGGCGCAAATCTAATGAAGCAGCAACGGCCGATACCACACGATTTACTAAAACTAATTCTTCTGCTTGTTTTTGGGTTTCTGCATACAAACGGGCATTGCGCACTGCAACAGCAACCTGGTTTGCAATTGTTTGCAGCAAAACAGCGTCTTCAGCACCCATGCCGCCTTCAACATTATCTTGCACATCCAACACACCCAAAACTTCGCCACGAAATTGAATCGGAACGGCAACCTCTGAACTGGTCTGTGGCAAAAACGGATTCGGCAGCCAGTCCGGTTCGACATGCACATTCGGCACGATCACAGCCTCTTGGATTGTTGCTGCTTTGCTTACCAATCCTTTGCCCGGTTCAATCGTATGCCCTTCGGCTAACATTTGGCGGCCAGCTGCACCTGTGCCACCGGCCATCATTAAATGCGTGCTGCTATCGTCATATAAATAAATATGGACATGATAATAATCAAAAGCATCACGTACCTGGTTTACGACTGCATTTACTAACTGATCCTGATCTAAAATCGTCGAAATGCGGCGGCTTACCTGGGCACCAATTTCTAACGCATGGGTGCGTTCGGCGACGCGTCGTTCTAACAACAAACGCTCTTGCTCTAGTTCTTGTGATAACCCTTGCGCCTGGTTTAATACCGTCAAGGTATCACGCTGTTGGCTTAACAACGCCAGAATCACGATGCCTGTTGAATACAAAAATCCAAAAGGAGCGAGCAAGATTTGAATGGGATCTCCGCCTGGCACATAAGGAGACTGTATCGTGAGTTGCCCCGTAATTATCAACCAGACACTGGTGCCAAGGGTCAATAAACTTAAGACAACTGCATAAATGCCGCCCCAAACGCCATAAAACAGAAATGCCATGATGACAAAGGCAAACATGGCCACACCAATATCGATATTTAAACCGTAGCGGCTCATCGTGAAGAGTGAGAATAGGTAATAAAGCAAAAGCAATAAGCCTGCACGCAGATTAAACGGTAAATCGCGCAGCACTGTTAGCAGAATGACACCCAGATAAACAACTAAATAGATCAGGATATTGATCCAGGCCATTTCTGGTTTGCGAAATTCGAAGATAATCAGCAGCACCAATAATAAGGTTGCCATGCCCGTATTGATCAGTAAAACTAGGTCAAGTACTCGTTCGCGTGCTTCTATAACCGAAGATTTAATTGATGTATGTTTATCAGTTTGGATCGGCTGCATCAGGTCTGGCAGCATGTTCATCAAACCCAACCGAAAAAATCCCCAAGCGAACAATACGGCCGAAACGGCGAAGGCTATCGGCGCTGGATCAAGGGGCGTAGGTGCAAATACGAACAGGAAACTAACGAGGAAGGGGGGCAAGCTGCCCAAAAATACGATGATGGCTTGACGTTGGTAAACACCATCTAAACGAAAAATGTGCCTGACGAGTAGGAGGGAGCCGGCCAGATAACACATGTATGAAAAAATGGTATGTGCCCAAAACCAGGGGCCATAGGTGGGATCAAAATGTTGGATGCCATCGATTTCTATTAACCCGATTGAGGTATAAAATAAGTTGTGAAATGGATTCGTCCATAAGAATAGCAATGTGAGCAGCGGAATAAGCGCTAACAATATGTGTGTTGTTGGTGACGACCAGGTTGTGCGTTTTGTATAGATGGTTGCAAATATGAACCAGGCGACTGGCACAGCAACAATGCCAATATATTCAAAGCGGATCCAAAATAGCTTTCCCTCTAATGTGGCGGAGGCTACTTCAAGGGCATAAAAAACGCTCCAAAGGGCAGCAGATGCGAATAAAAAGAATAGGGAAACAGCTCCGGGGGTTTTGCGATGATACCAGGCGTAAATCGCTAAACTGGCAGTCAAGAGTGCTGCCAGTGTGATTAGCAAAAGGTAGGGTGTAAATTGCCACGACATCATATTTGTTTACTCCTGCATGAAATGATAACACATGCTAGGTTACGGCCGTTGCCCCGTCCGTGAAGATAGTGAAAAAAATCGGATTTATCAAAAATTGCGCAGATGACGCAGATCTTTGTCCTATAATTCGCCAATTTTAGCGCAGCGCCGCCAATTGTGTATCTAACAAGCGGTTGACCAATGCAGGATTCGCTTTCCCTTGCGTGGCACGCATGACCTGCCCCACAAAAAAACCGCGCAGCTTATCTTTTCCGCCTAAATATGCTGAAACTTTATCAGGATTATCTGCAATGATTTGGGCGACAATCGCAGCAATCGCGGTTTCATCGGAGATTTGTGCCAGACCTTTGGCCGCAACAATAGCATTTGCTGATTTGCCGCTGTTTAACATGTCTGCCAGCACATCTTTGGCGGTGTTGTTGTTGATGGTTTGTTTTTCAACCAGACCTACCAATTCAACTAAACCTGTAGGTGTCATTTGAATCTGGTCAATGCTTTGTTTTTGTTCGTTCATCAAACGGAAGAGTTCGTTGATGATCCAATTGGCTAATAATTTGGGCTGGCCGCCGGCGGCTACGGCCGTATCAAACCATTCCGCTACCACACGATCCTCAGCCAACACATGCGCATCATAATCCGAGAGGCTGTATGCTGTTTTGTAGCGCTCGATCTTCGCATCTGGCAGTTCGGGCAAAGCGGCTCGCATCTGTTCGATCCAGGCATCATCCACAAACAATGGGGGCAAATCTGGCTCGGCAAGATAACGATAATCTTCAGCCTCTTCCTTCACACGCTGTGAAAAAGTTACGCGCCGTGTGTCATGCCAACCGCGTGTTTCCTGCACAACTTGTTTGCCGGCATTGAGTACATCCGTTTGGCGTGCGATTTCAAAATCTGAACCATCAGCCAATGAACGCAGGCTATTTAGATTCTTTAATTCTGTGCGTGTGCCATATTCTTGACTGCCCTGTGGGCGAATACTGATATTGGGTTCCACACGCAGCACACCTTTTTCCATATCGCCGGAGTTGACGCCCAAGTAACGCAAAATCTGGCGAATTTTGGTGGCATACGCACGCGCTTCATCCCCTGATCGAATATCTGGTTCAGAAACTATTTCAAGCAGAGGCACACCCGACCGATTGTAATCGACGAGTGATCCGCCAGTATCCAGATGCGTTAATTTGCCGGTATCTTCTTCGATATGCACGCGCCGAATGCGGATACGCTTGTTTTCGCCACTTGGTAGCTCGATATCCAACCAACCACGTAACCCAAGCGGCAGTTCATATTGCGAAATTTGATACGCTTTGGGCAGGTCAGGATAAAAATAGTTTTTACGTGCAAAAATATTGTGATGTTGAATCTCACAATTGAGTGCCAGAGCCACACGCATGGCATACTCGATGGCACGCTGGTTGATGACAGGCAACATGCCCGGCATACCAGAACAGACTGGACAAACGGCCGTATTGGGCGGCGCTTCCACACTATCCACCACCCGGCAGCTACAGAACATTTTGGAGTTGGTCATCAACTCCGCATGAATTTCAAGACCAATAACAGCTTCGTATTTTGTCATAAACAGTTATCACTATCGGTGCTTTTTAAAAATAATAATTACTGCCACAGATTTTCACGGATTAAGCCCCAAATC
>CAYGMR010000008.1:18603-31110 GCA_964350725.1 uncultured Ardenticatenaceae bacterium
GTTCATTGCATAAAAATTTCATTGTTAACGGACTGAAATCCGTGAGAATCCGTGTTCATCCGTGGCAAAAACTACGCTAATGCCGCCTCGTACAACGTCGCCATCTTTTTCACTTGACCAGCCCAGCTATAATCATCCAGTGCATATTGAGCTGCAAATTTACCTTTGGTGGCCTTGCTGCCCGCTTGGATTTCATTAATGATCGCTTGTGCCAATGCTTCATGATCACCAACTGGAACTAGCGCACCAACGGTATCATTGATGAAATCGGGCAAACCACCGGCATTTGTGGCCACAACTGGTGTGCCGCAAGCCAACGCTTCTACCGCTACCAAACCAAACGGCTCAATGCGCGAGGGTACAATCGACACATCCGCTGCATTGTAAACTCGCGCAACCTTTGGCTGTGGTTGATGCCCCAGGAATGTGACGCCTTGCAAGCCTAATTCATCGCGCAATGCGTGCATTTCATCCCACAATTGACCATGTCCGACTAAAACGGTATGAATGCCCGGCAATGCTTTTTCATAAATCGCGGCCGCTTTCAGTAAGACATCGATACCCTTAAAGTCAGTGAATTTGCCTACAAAGCTCACTAGGGGTGCGCCATCATGTTCGATGCCAAATTCTGGTAAGACGGTGGCTTTGTCTGCGCCAGGAATCACTTTGAAAATATCAACATCAAAGCCATTGGCAATCAGATGCACTTTGTCTTCAGACACGTCATAGGTGGCGATGGTGTCGTCTTTGACTTGGTGTGAAATGGCGATTAGACCATACGCTTTGAGGGCAGCTTCTAAAGCCATATCATGGTAGCGTGGCCCATCACGAAATCCCATTAGATCGGTGCCGTGCACACTAATGACGTAGGGTAAACCTGTTTCTGAGGCGATAAAAGGCGTGATCCAGACATGGTGGGCGTGGATGATGTCGGGTTGAAATTCTTCGATGGCAGCGTTGATATGCTTGCGCCATAAATCGACATACGCCTTTATTTGATCGTCGGTTAGTTCGTAGAATGTGGTTACACTGCGTGGGTGGGTGGTGAAACAGGGGAAGTTGAAATCGACTTCGGCCGTATCACTGTGTTTGCCATCATCAAATAAGATGGTTTGGGTCGGGAAAATATAAGTGTCGGGTGGCACAGGTTCGTGATCAGGCACGATGACGAGCACTTCATGGCCTAAACGTGTTAACTCCTGGGCAACATTTAAGGTGTATATGCCACTGCCTGAGCCTTGTAAGGGAAAGTGATTGGGCATCAATATTTTCATTTGTTCCTCTTGAAAATTAACCACAGAGAGCTCAGAGGGCACAGAGGTTTTTTCTTCTGTTTTCTTTGTGGTCGTCAAATTTCGTTTATGGGCAATCGCCCACTCTATTTTCTTTTATTATTTTATTTCGACTGATTCATTGGCTTGTAAGATGATGGTGTGTTCACGGCCGTTTACTCGCGCATCTTCTCCAAGCATTGAATCAGCTAAGATGGCTGTCTCTACATGTGCATCTGCATCAATGAAGCTGTTCTTGACGATGCTGTTGCGCACGACCGCACCTGCCTCAATGTTTACAAAGGGACCAATAACGGCATTTTCGACAACGGCCGTTTCGTGAATAAATACGGGCGGAAAGACAGTAAAATCATCCGCATAACTGCGTTCAATTGCATCTTGTGACCCATAGCCAAGTCCTAAAAGGCGGCGATTTGCATAAAAATAATCTGCTGTGGTGCGTGTGTCAAGACAAAAAGATACCTCTGTAGTGGCTACGATAGTGCCACTAGCTTGCAATACGGCTAACAAATCGTCAAATTGTTTGATAGATTGTGTTTCGAATGTCGAGCCCTCCTGCAGCCAACAAATTCCGGCTGCTTTTTCATTTTGATCCGCGTTGACCCAAACGGCCGTTGCGTTTTCATTTGCCGCGATGATGGGTAACTGCTCGAAGTCAACTTCCACAATGTTATGCCCAGCCACCAGCAAGAGATCATCTGTCTTCAGCAGCTCGAAACAGTTTTGTAACACTTCCCCATAAGAAACAGACGCTTTTTGAGTGACAAAGTGTACCCGTAGATTCGGGAAATGTTTTGCAAGCCAGGGTTCAAAAGCCGACTGCTGCGCCGTGGTGACCACCATCGCAACCTCGTCCGTTAACACATCCGCAAGCTGTCGTAAGAGGTGCCCCATAATTGTGCTGCCAGCCAGATTCAAGAGTGCATGCGGGCGCATGACTGTTTCTGTTGCGATATTTGTTTCAAAGCCAATAAATAAAATAACGACTTTCACGGTTTTTCCTTGAGACTACAGCGGATAGAGAAATCACGGAGAAGTTGAATCTGTCATTCCTGTGAAAATAGGCATACACATGTTTGGATACCCGCCTTCGCGAGCATGACGATTAAAAACCAGATTCAAAAAGCTCATTTTTATTCTGCTTTATCCGTTTTTATCCTTATCCGTTGTAGTTATTGTCGCGCCAATTGGTGGCCTGTTCATACGCATAGGCCGCATTCAAAATTGTCGCTTCATCCAATGTGTTGCCGATGAGCTGCAAGCCGATTGGTAACCCTGCACCATCAAGCCCACAGGGCACAGAAACACCACAACTGGCACTTAAATTGACCGATAGCGTAAAAATATCGGCTAAATACATGCTCAGCGGATCATCTGCGCGTTCGCCAATTTTGAAGGCGGTTGTGGGGCTGGTGGGGCAAGCGATCACATCTACCTTTTCAAAGGCTTTTAAGAAGTCATTTTTGATCAAGGTGCGCACTTTGAGGGCACGGCCGTAATATTCATCATAATAGCCAGCGCT
This sequence comes from uncultured Ardenticatenaceae bacterium, assembly GCA_964350725.1. Taxonomy (GTDB): domain Bacteria; phylum Chloroflexota; class Anaerolineae; order Promineifilales; family Promineifilaceae; genus JAACFF01. Next base: position 21,418 of record CAYGMR010000008.1, read on the forward strand.
TAGTGCATAGGTGCCTAACATGATGCGCCGTTTGACTTCCGGGCCAAAGAGGGTGCGCGTCTTTTTGACCGAGGCGATCATATCTTCAGCAACCAACCGTGGTCCATAGCGAATGCCATCATAACGCGCCAAATTGGTGCTGGCTTCGGCAGGAGCGATGATGTAATAGACGGACAGGGCATAACGGGTATGTGGCAAGCTGATGGGAATGATTTCGGCGCCCAGTTCTTCTAGTTTCGCGATGGCTGTGCGCACGGCCGTTTCCACTTCTGCTTGAATGCCTTCGATAAAATATTCAGCTGGCACGCCCACTCGTAACCCTTTGATGTCTCCTGTCAAAGCAGCGGAGTAATCGGGCACAGAAATGTCCAAAGAAGTGCTGTCGCGCCGGTCATATCCAGCAACAGCCGCATACATCGCGGTACAATCGGCAACAGTACGGCCGAATGTACCTACCTGATCCAGTGAAGAAGCAAAGGCAATCACACCCCAACGCGAGATACGGCCGTATGTGGGACGCAAGCCTACCAATCCACAAAACGAAGCTGGTTGACGTACACTGCCACCGGTATCTGTACCTAATGCACCAAAAGCCATATTTCCTGCCACGGCTGCCGCACTGCCACCGCTGCTGCCACCGGGCACACGGCTTAAATCCCATGGGTTTGCTGTGGTCACATAAGCCGAGTTTTCGGTTGAAGAGCCCATCGCAAATTCATCGGTATTGGTTTTGCCTACGATAATTGCACCGGCCGATTCCAATTTATCAACGACAAACGCGTTATAGGGCGGCACAAAGCCTTCAAGAATTTTGCTGCCCGCCGTCGTTGGCACACCGCGTGTGGCGATAATATCCTTGACGGCGACTGGAATGCCCAACAAGGGGGCATCTTCACCGGCGGCACGCTTATCGTCGGCTGCTTTTGCGGCTGTCAGCGCTTGCTCGGCAGTAACAGTCAAATAACTTTTGATATCGTTGTCTTGGGTAACGATTTGATCCAGGGTTGCTTCGGTCAGCGCAACGCTGCTGGTTTCGCCGCGACGCAAGGCATTTCTGGCTTCAATTAATGTGTATTCTGTCAGTTTCATAATTCAAAAAAATAGGGCTTGTCTAGCCCTGTGTTGGTAATGGGTAACGGCCGTAGCCCTCATTCATCCAAAACAGACTGGATCAAAAACTGATCTTGTGCCTGTTGCGCGGCGTTAAATAAAATGTCTTCTGGCGATAAAGAGGGTTCGATCACATCATCACGCATTATATTTTGTTGGGCAACTGCATGCACTGTAGGCTCAATCCCCGTCAAATCCAATTCGTTTAGCATTTCAGCGTAATCGAGTATGGCTGATAATTGTTCTTGGTAGGCTGATTTCTGAACGGCCGTTAACTCCAGCCGTGCCAAATGCGCAATTTTTTCCACTTCCTGCAAAGTCAGTGACATTCATGCTCCTCTTCTAAAAAATACTCTGTACAAAACTGTGGGCCTTTAATTCTGGGAAGCCATAACATCCCAGAACAATTAGAGCCATCAAAACCCAATGATATGAGATGAAGAATATCTCGTCCAATTATGCCCGATCATCTCATTACTGTTCTGAAGCGAACTCTTTTTCTGACGATCCTTCTTGCATTGCTTCAAACTCTTCTTCTGTCCATAGATGATCCGGTGACGTTAGTTTGTCAATATATAAAACGCCATTTAAATGGTCGATTTCGTGTTGGAAGATGCGTGCGGTCCAATCTTTGAGCCGCAGTTTGATCTTCTTGCCATGTCGATCTTGTGCACGCACCCGAATCGCTTCAAAACGTTCGACTTCTCCCACGTAACCTGGAATAGATAAACACCCTTCAATTCCGGTGACTTCGCTGCGTGATGTCCACACAATCTCTGGATTCGCGATGACAAATAAATCACGCGTGCCCTCGATTTCGTTGCCATCTTCATCCACATCAGCTAGGGTTTCGATCACCGTTAACTTAAGCGGCTTACCGATTTGTGGCGCTGCCAAACCGACACCCGGCGCGTCGCGCATTGTGTCGATCATATCATCAATCAATTGTTGTAAATCTTCATCAAATTTGGTCACCGGATACGTCTTTTGACGTAATATGGGAGCGGGTAATCTGACAACATCTAAAACTGCCATGTAGCTTCACCTTTACAATTCTTCTTCATTGCGGGGCGTTCGTTGGGGAATGCGCCCTTGTTCCATTTCTTGTTTATAAACGTCTAGCAGAAGTGCATATTCTTCGCGGCGTTCTGCTCCATCCCGCCGGCGCTGATCTTGGCGGACACCGTCCAGGCGATCAAAGATCTCACTTAATATTTGACTGGGACTCGGAACCCGTTCAAATGTGATGTCGGAGTCCGATCCGGCCGTATCAATGTTGACATCGCCATAATTAAACAACGTTGCCCAAAAACCCGGCCGCTCTGCACTGATATTTTGGATGTTAGATAATAATGCTTGTTTACGACTTTCGCCAAAACCAAAAGGTTTGCGGTCAATATCTATCACATAACGATCTGTTAACTGAAAGATGTCATTGCGCCAATCTTCAAACATCCAGATAAACCAAAATGTATTGAATCCCAAGAATATTGCCAGGCTTGCTAATGCTACCCAAAATGACATGATATCTAAATAGGTAACGGCAATTAAAATCGCGAAAAGTAATATGTAAACAAGCGATGGCCCTAAAATATCTAAAAACAGAATCAGGTAATTTTTACGATAGGTTATGGTTGTGCCTTCAACTTCACGCCAATCAAATAGGTCACCGATACGTTTCCACAAACTAAATCGAACGGTTTCAGGCGGGTTTTCTTCTTCGTCACCATCGGCGACGACTTCATACCCTAGCCCCAGCTTGAAATGTTCTTCGACTGATTGCCGCATCTTGGTTTGAGATAAGGCGACTTCAAAGTCACGCACATGGCGCTGTAAACGCTCCAATGTTTCTTTGACTTCGATGGGGTTGTCTATGTTATCAAATTGCATCATGCCAACCATTGCGGCTGTTGTGATGCGCACGGTGCCGATATCAAAAATATTAGATGTTAAAGTAGGTTTGACGACTTCAACGCTTTGGATTTGTTCAATTGGCACTTTATTTAATTCAGTGCGAAAGGTACGTAAGTCGAATTCGCGATTAGAAATATGTTTATTGGTAATGACAAAGTAATCATTCGTCCAATCAAGTATTCGGAAGATAATCATCGATCCAAATAAAAGTACAGGCAGAATAAGGCCTATTTCAAACAAGATACTCGACCCCTGCAAATCTGATGGTGAGAAATACAGGAATAATAAAGGTATCAATATCATACCAAGCAGCGGATAGAATACTCTGACAAACAAATACCAAATGCTGCGGCGTGCATAATATTCGACTATTTCATCTGGCAATAACCTGATGATCCCAATTTTCTCGCGACGCTCAACAAAGGATAACTTAGATGCTTGATCCCAGGCGTACGTTGGCAAACCCTCAATGTATTCGCCGTTTGCATCAAATTCTGGTTCAAGCGCCTCTATTGCTTCGGGATAATCTCTCAAGAATTGCAGAAAATCATCGTTTGAAATGATAAAGATATGGCCTGGCTCGCTGCCTGTGACGGTTGCTGGATAGGTGCCTGGGGTAAATAACCAGTCGGCTCCGAAATATTGGTTGGCTGTATAGCCACGCGTGTGGGCTTCACGAACACGGCCGTGTTGGTCGACTTGACGGGAATAAAGACGGCCGTTTATTACAATCACCATCCTATCTGCCACATCACGTTGGTACGCGATCACAGAGTTTTCATCAAAGGAATATTCACGCACGATTTGACAGAGCGCACGTAATTGCTCCTCGGATAAATTTTTGAAAACGGGATGTTCTGCAAAGAACGTTAGTTTATTCGTCACAATAATCTTCCTGACCATATTTTAACATAACTCTAGTGGAAATGCGGAATTCAGATTGCAGAATGCGGAATAAAACATTGATCTTGTAGTTTCATGAGCTGCTTGAGAAGGTGGAGTCTAACAATAGCGATATTCTGCCATGGTTGCCAGCAGTTTGACTGTGATGTATATTTTCTGAGCTTGGGCTAATGTAGAGGTAATTTACGATTATGGGTGCAATTGGCAGCCTGTTCGACATCTTCGCTATACTTTATGTTTTCCGCAGTGTACAACTGGGGCTAACGATATGGCGTGCCTGGCCCACAGTACGCCAAGCTCCTTTGACCGCAGACAAAAAACATCTCGCGGAACAAGCCTCCTTTTTTATTGCCGTCCCCATTTCTGTACTAGTCCATGAATTTTGTCATGCCTTGGCTGTCTGGTTATTTGACGGCGAGGTTGTGGAATTTGGGTATCGTGGATTTTGGGGTTATGTGGTGCCCGCTGGGTATTTTACGGCAGGGCAGGATTGGTTTATCGCGTTGGCGGGCACTTTGGGATCGCTTGCTTTTGGCCTTGGCACCTGGCTGCTTTTGCGGCATAACAAAATTTCGGCATTACGTTATTTTGGGCTGCGTGCTTTTCGTTTTCAGGTGTACTTTTCGCTGATTTATTACCCGGTGTTTACCTTGTTAGGGTTCGCAGGTGATTGGCGTGTTATTTATGGATTTGATCTCACACCAATTTTGAGTGCCGTAACGGCCGTTTTTCACATTGCCTTCCTCGTCCTCTTTTATTATGGGGATCGGCTTGGTTGGTTTGAAGTCACAGCCCATGAAACCATTGCTGCCGAGGATCAATTCAATGCGCTAGAGACTGCTGCGCTGGCCCAGCCAGACAACCCCCAGTTGCAACTCCAATATATTGACGGACTGCGGCGTGGCGGTGCAAAACGTAAAGCCCAACACAAACTCGACCTATTCTTGGAACAACAACCACATTCAAGTGCAGGCCATTTACAAATGGCTGCATTGTTAAGTGATGGCAAACGCGAGGTCCCCAAAAAGGCTTTTGTGGAAGCTGAAGAGGCGCTTTATTTAGGTTTATCGGAACCCGCACAACGTGCGTTTGCATTGAAATTAATGGGCCGTTATTCTTTGGATGTGGGTAACGGTGAACAGGCGGTTTTACATTTTTCGGATGCGATAACGTCTGTGCTGAGCAATGCCGAAGTGGCCGTTGCCCTCCCCAATCAAAATCCCGACTACCTCACGCAGCAACAAGCTGCCCAACTCGCCCAACTGCATTATCTGCGCAATCAAGCCTATCGTCGTCAACAAAAATATGACCATGCCTTCGAGGACATCCAACAAGCCATTCGTTATGCCCAGTTAACCGATGACCAACAAGCCCTGGCTCGCTATCAAGAAGAAATAAAAGTCCTAGAAAATCACGCTGGACATCATTTTAGTTATGAACTAGCACAAACACCTAACGAATGACACAGGTTTTTAGGAAAAATGTCATTAGGCAAATTGATTTGAGTCAGGTATGCTGACTTATAATTTATCCGCAAGGAGGTGATGCGTCTAGAAAACAATCGCTTTTTATTGGTCATTGATAATATTTTTACCAAGTCAAAGGTGATGCAGAATCTGCCATGGAAAACATAAACTTAAACGTTTTTCATGAAATTCGTGGCAAAAAACGCATCCACAAAATTACCCTGAATAGGGAGGAAACTTAATAAAATGAAGATGAAACGCCTATTTATTTTTGTAACGCTCGTACTTTTATTGGGTCTGGTACTCACAGCTTGTGGTGGTGGGGAAACGGCCGCACCGGCTGAATCAGAACCCGCCGAATCAGAATCTGCCCCGGTAGAAGAATCTGCACCTGCAGAAGAAGCCGCCAGCGGCGATAGCCAGTACCAGATTCCCGCTATCGAAGAAGGTAAATACAATGTTGCCTTCGTATATGTTGGCCCGCATGATGATGGTGGCTGGTCCCAAGCTCACGATGTCGGCCGTATGTATGTTGAAGAAAACGTTGAGAATGTGCATACAGCTTATATCGAAAATGTGGCTGAAGGTGCCGATGCTGAACAAGTGATCCGTTCGTTAGCCCGTAAAGGTTTTGATGTCATCTTCACGACATCTTTTGGCTATATGGACGCTTCCGAAATTGTGGCTGATGAATTCCCAGATGTAGACATAATTCACCTCACCGGCTTTAAGGCCAATGGCGACAACTTTGGTAACTTGATGGGTGCCATGGAAGATATGAAATATCTGGCCGGTATGTTGGCCGGTTCACGCGCTAAGGTTGATGGCAATCCAAAATTGGGTTATATCGCCACTTTCCCCATCCCCGAAGAACTACGTTTGGGTAACGCCTTTGCATTGGGTGCCCAGGAAACTTGTCCTGATTGTACCGTTGATGTGCGCTGGGTCTTCACCTGGCATGATCCCATCCTTGAAAAAGAGGCCGCATCATCCTTGTTTGATGGTGGTGCGCAAGTCGTTATGACGGGTGCCGATACACCTGCGCCGGCAGAAGCAGCTCCCGAAGGCAAATGGGGTATTACCTACGATTACAGTGGTAACTGCACCCTCGATACTTGCCTGACTTCCATGTACTGGAATTGGGGGCCAGAGTATTCCCGTATCGTCGAAGCTTCGCGTAACGATGAATGGGTTGGCGGCTGGGAATATTTCGATGCTGATACTGGTTCAATGGGTTTGCTTGGCTTCATGGAAGGTGAAACACCACAACCTGGTGTCGCCGATCTGCCAGCAGAAGATATTGCACTGATTGAAGATACATTGGCCGCTATGTTGGCCGGTGAGTTTGACCGCTTTGATGTTTTTAGCGGCCCGATTACCGACAATCAAGGTAATGTGATTCTGGAAGAGGGCGAATCTTTAGAACAAGCTGATTTGGATGGCTTCGCCCAATTTGGCAGCGAGTGTGAAACTTGTATGTATTGGTGGAACGAAAATATCACCGCCGAATTACCTGAACTAGAGTAAACGATTTTTATAGAAGCCAGGCTTCCCATGGGAGCCTGGCTTCTTTATTAGTAGGCTGTCGGAAAAGTCCTAAATGGTACGTATCAATCTGCGAAAACCTGTGTACCATTGACAAGTGCTCCGACAAGTTCCTAGGAGGGATCTTCTCTGTCTGACACGCCATATGCTGTAGAAATGCAAGACATCGTGATCCGTTTTCCCGGTGTGCTGGCTAATGACCATGTCAATCTTACGCTGAAGCAAGGCGAAATCCATGCTTTGTTGGGCGAAAATGGCGCGGGCAAAAGCACCTTAATGAATGCACTCTCCGGCCTCTACCATCCCACGTCGGGAACGATTAAGGTTTATGGGGAAACGGTACGTTTTAACTCACCAAGTGCCGCGATTGCTAAGGGGATTGGTATGGTGCACCAACATTTTATGCTTGTGCCCACCCAAACCGTGACCGAAAATATTTTGCTGGGTCTCAAAGAGCCGCGCTTTTTTATGAATTTGGCCAAATATGACCAGAAAATCTTGGATTTACAAGATCAATATGGTTTGCGCGTGGATCCAAAGGCATTTATTTGGCAGTTGTCTGTGGGCGAACAACAGCGCGTAGAAATTTTGAAGACGCTGTATCGTGGTGCAAAAATTTTGATCATGGATGAGCCCACGGCCGTTCTGGCCCCGCAAGAGATTGACGATCTGATCGAAACGATGCGCTCGTTGGTCGCCACGGGTAAATCGATCATCTTTATCAGTCATAAGTTGCAAGAGGTAACGGCCGTTGCTGACCGTGTCACTGTGCTGCGTAAAGGGGTCGTTACTGCTGAGGGTCAGAGTACAGAAGGCATGACTAAAAAGAGCCTGGCGCAGCTCATGGTGGGTCGCAGCGTCGTGTTTGCCGTGCAAAAAGAAGCCCAAGAACCAGGCGATGTTGTCTTGGCGGTTAAAGACGTGCATGCGGAAAACAACAAAGGTGTACCAGCATTAAATGGCGTTTCTTTCGATGTGCGGCAGGGTGAAATTTTAGGCTTCGCCGGTGTCTCGGGTAATGGTCAAAGCGAGTTGGCTGAAGTTATCACCGGTATGCGCGCATGTACTGGCAGTATCAAGGTGAACGGTGAAGAAGTCAGCAACATGCCCCCCATGGCAACCATCAAGAAACGAGTCGCCCATGTGCCCGAAGATCGCAATCATGTCGGCTCGGCACCCAACATGACCATCACCGATAACACGATCATGAAAAGCTACCGCCAACCGCCAATTGGATCTGGCTGGCGTGTCAATTACAGTAAGGCGACAGCGAATGCCAACGAACTCAAAGAGCAGTATGATATTTTGGCCCCTTCGGTGAAGACGATGGCGCGTAAGCTTTCGGGTGGTAATTTGCAAAAGGTGATTTTGGCACGTGAGATTTCGGGGGATCCGCAGTTAATGGTGGCGGTGCAGCCTACACGGGGTTTGGATGTGGGTGCGATTGAAGCGATTCAGCGTTTGATTTTGGCGCAAAGGGAAGCAGGAACGGCCGTATTGCTCATCTCCGAAGAGCTGGAAGAACTCATGGCCCTCAGCGACCGCATTGCTGTCATCTACGAAGGCGAAATCATGGGCATTGTCGACATCGCCGATGCCGATATTGGCGAACTTGGCCTCATGATGACCGGTACCAAATTAGAAAAGGTGGGTGATTGATATGCCATTTAGAATCTATTTTGAAAAACGTGTCGAAGATTATCCGCGCTGGCTGCCGGCCGCAACCTCACTGGGTTCAGTCGTTGTCGCCTTTATCATCAGCGGACTCATCCTCAAGCTGATCGGCGGCGAGCCCATTCGCGTCGGAGAATTCTTCTTTCAAGCCACATTTGGCAGTTGGCCCGTCATTTCGGATACCCTTGTGAAGGCAACGCCGCTCATTTTAGTCGGTTTGGCCTGTACCGAGGCCTTCAAAATGAAGTTGTGGAAGATCGGCGCGGAAGGCCAATTCTATATGGGTGCTTTTTTCGCCAGCCTCGTCGTCCTCGTCCCGCTCGTTCCGTTGGACAGCCCCAAAATATTCATCCTTGGCTTTATGATTATCATGGGCATGATTGGTGGCGCCATCTGGGGTTTTATTCCCGGCTTGCTCAAAGGACGCTTTGGCGTCAACGAAATCATCACCACTTTGATGCTCAACTACATCGCCATCTTGTGGAACAATTTTTGGATCTTTAACAAATGGAGCGATGGCGGTTTCCAAATGACGCCTACATTTGAGAAAACAGCCTGGTTACCGCGCCTGGCTGATTATGCGCGTCAATATAAAGCCCTCTCTGGCATTACCTTGCACGGCGGCTTTATCATTGCCGTGATTGCTGCAATCGTCGTTTGGTGGATTCTTGAACGCAGTAAATGGGGGTTTGAAATCAAATTAACCGGTGATAATGAAAAAGCCGCTAAATATGCCGGTATGAGCATCGTGCGTAATATCATTTTGGTCTTTATGGTTTCCGGTGCCTTAGCTGGTTTGGCCGGTATGGCCGAGGTTTCCGGTGTGGTGCATCGTTTACAAGAACGCATCTCACCCGGCTATGGCTTTACAGGCATCATCATCGCCTGGTTAGCCAAGTTAAACCCCTTCGCCGTCATTGTCGTTTCGATTCTGTTTGGAGCATTGATTGTGGCTGGGCGCGAAATTCAACCATCGGGTTTATCTCAATTATTGCAAGGCATCATCCTCTTCATGGTCATCAGTAGTGATGTCTTATTGCGCTATAGAATTCCTTTTATGCGTAAACAACCGAGTGAACCC